>CAYTRP010000022.1:15547-16196 GCA_964440195.1 uncultured Candidatus Sumerlaeota bacterium | reverse complement strand
GACGGTGCCGCGCAGGCAATCACCCAATGGGCCGAGAAGAAGGGGTTCGTCGGGGCGGGATTCGCCCTGATGGACGGCTCGGGCTTGTCGGTCCTCAACATGCTTTCACCCCGATCGGTCGGCGACCTGCTACTGTCCCAGAAGCCCAACCGGTCCCCTGACCGGTTGTTTCGCGATGCGCTCGCCGTGGCCGGTGAATCGGGAACCCTGCAACGCCGGCTCGACGGGTTGGAAGGGCGCTTTCAGGGCAAGACGGGTGTGCTGAAGGACGCCACGTCCCTGGCCGGATATTTTCGCACGCGGGGCGGGCGCGACCTCGTGGTGGTCCTGATGGTCGACCGCAGCAATGCGCCCGTCCCGTCGCGTGAACAGTTCATCGACTCCCTCGTTCTCGAACTTGACCGGGTGCTCTCCCCCGCCGTCACCGCCTCCCGCTGATTGAAGCAAGGCCATGAGCGAGTCCACAAGACAATGCGCGATTCCATGGTGCCTCCTTGGGATCGTATTTCTGCTGTACTCGGCGCTGACGATCTCGACATGGCGGGAAACCTATTGGGATTTCGGCGATGGGAATTACCTCTACGTCGGCCAGCGCATCAACGACGGACTGGTTCCCTATCGCGACATCCTTGCCCCGCAGCCCCCGCTT
>CAYTRP010000022.1:15035-15537 GCA_964440195.1 uncultured Candidatus Sumerlaeota bacterium | reverse complement strand
CTTTGACTGACGGCGCTCATCGCCAGATGAGCGCCGTCAGTCAAAGGTTCGGGGAGGCCGTCCTGGGGAATGCCCTCATGGGGGCACAACTCTACAACCTCGTCATTCGGCTGCTTCAGGGAACGCTCCTGTTCCTGATTTCGCTACGGCTGTTTGGCTGCGCGTGGAGGGGATTGTTTGCCGCTGGGCTCTACCTGTTCTTTCCCATCGGGTTCTGGTGGGGGTTGTGCATGATGTCCGAGAATCTTGAGATCGCGTTTCTGCTTCTGGCATTTCTTGCACTGCTTGCCCTGAATCGCAGGGGTGCCATCGTGGCGGGGGTTGCATCGGCCCTCGCGATGCACTGCAACATGACGGCCGTTCCATACTTCGCCGTGAACCTGCTTTTCCTGATCTGCCGTCGCCGCGGGCTCGCTGGATGGTACGCTGGTTTTGGAGTGGGCGTGTGGCTGTTCGTCGCCGCGATGGCCGGGTTCGGGCTGTTCTCCCTGCTGTGCGGGAT
>CAYTRP010000022.1:5359-15025 GCA_964440195.1 uncultured Candidatus Sumerlaeota bacterium | reverse complement strand
GCCGCGATGGCGTGGATGTGGGCCGGGCCCGCCTATCTCGACAACGTCGTCTTCAATCAGGTAGGCAGCTTTCCACGCACGGATATCCTGGACTCACAGGATCCCGACGTTCGCTACACCTTTTGGCACTATGCCTACGACAAGGTGACCAGCCAGGGAATGAACGTCATCCGGATGGAAGGGCTTTGGCTTCTGCTCGCCTGCATTTCACTGCTCGCGGGCACGCGCGAGACAATGTCCAACCATCGGCCGGGCTCGGTGCCTTGGTTGCGATGGGAGTACGCCGCGTGGTCCGCCCTCGGCATGTGGCTCTCCATCGGCTTCACGATGAAGGGCGGCACGATGGACTACATCTTCGTGATCGGGGAGCCGGCTGTCGCGTTGTTCGCGGCGGACGCCCTCGCGCGGGGAGTCTCGTGGCTGCGGGCGGGCGTTTGGCAACGCGATTGGGCGCCCCTCGCGCCGTTCATCCTCGGGCTGCCGCCAAGGCCCGTGGAATTGATGCGCATTCGCTTCAATAACACGCTGCCCGTGCTGCAGATCGTCTTCCTTGGCGCCTTCCTGCTTCTGGCATCGGTCTTGGCGCGGCAAGCCACGGTGGATCGGGTACCCTCCGAATGGCCCCGCAGGGGAACCCGATCCTCGCCCCCCCGTTCTATGCGCGCATCAGCGGCCGTGTCGTCGCGGCGGAATTGGCGGAGAATTATCTCTGGCACATCAAGTTCATGAACGAATCATTCGACGGGGTGGAAGGCGAGGGAACCATCAAGATGGGCGAGGTGGCGGGGATGCTTCGCCGTCGCGAGATCCCGCTGGTCTTTCTCGACATGAAGATGACCGGAACCGTCCCCGAGATAGCGCACGCCATCGCGATCTTCTATGAGCCCCTTGACCCGCCGTTCGTCGAAACCCGCAACGCGCCGCTGGCCCTCTATCGCCCGCGAGCTGTCCCACGGATGCCCGAGTAGAAAACCTGACGGCGGACCATCGGAGGCCAATGGGTGCGTCTCACGGATCTGCGAGACGCACCCGTTTCGCGGCCCGGAAAGTTTTCGCCCTTGCATGCGCGGTGTGAAAGGGAATATCCGTTTCGCAAAGTATTTGTATTCGATTTGCTCAACATACCAGCGGAAGCGTGTTGGGAGTTTACCATGAGAAGAAGTCTTCGGATTATAATGGCGTTTTTCGCCGTTTGGCTCGCACTGTTTCCGCCGACTATCGAGGGAAGCACCGGCGGCGAGTTCAAAGCCACCCGCAGGCACATGGTCTTCGGGTCGGACTCTTCGACGGCGGTGGCGCTCCATCCCGATCCTCCGCCCGCCTCGTCCATTGTTTCCGTGAAGCGTTCGCGGGTTGTCAAAATCGACTCCCTGCTTTCGGACAGACGGCGCGTCGCCATGGGCGACACGCTCGCGTTGAGTCTGTTCGCGGACAGGCAGCATGAGGCCCTCGTGGATCGCGTCGTGGAGGACGTCAACGGGGTGGTCACCGTTCGCGGGCGCGTGACCGGCAGCGAATGGGGCTTCGCGTTGTTCTCCACCAGCGAGGGCCGCACGCTCGGCGTGGTGGAGATTCCCGAGACGGGCGAGCGTTATGAAGTGCGTTTCGACGCCGCGAGCGGCCTGCACCATCTGCTGGAGGTTGATGAGATCGCGCCTTTCGAGTGCGGGGTTGACGATCTTCCCGGCGCGCCCGAAACGGATGACGCCCGCTCCAGAAGCGGTCACGATCCCTTCGAGCCGGTCATCGTTGACGTGATGGTTGTCTATACACCGGCGGCTCGGGAATACGCGAATGCCCACATGGGCGGAATCCACAATGTGATCGCCCAAGCCATGGCGCAGGGACAATTGACGCTGGACAACAGTGCAACATATCTCGCGATCAATCTGATTTACAGCGCGGAAACGGATTATGTGGACTCCGGTGACATGTCCCTGGACATAGGCCGATTACGGCTGAATGGGGATGGCCACATGGATGAGGTACATCAATGGCGCGATGCCGTTGGCGCCGATCTCGTGGTGTTGTTGACGACGAGCAACAATTTCGGCGGCATGGCCAACCTGCCGACCAACCCCGATGGGGATTCCACCAGCGCCTTCTCAATCGTCGATGTTGCTTATGCGAACAGCTTTGTCCTTATTCATGAACTCGGACACAATCTTGGGTGCCATCATCACAAGGATCAGAACTTTTCACCAGGGCCAGGTATCTTCAGCTATTCAGCCGGATGGCGATGGATCGGCAACAATGGTCAACGGTATTGTTCCGTCATGACCTATCCAGATGGTTCCTTCTATGAAGATGGGCGCACTCATGCGCGGGTGCTCCAGTTTTCCAGCCCCTCAATCCTGCATCAGGGCGTTCCAGCAGGGCATGGAGCGCACGGAGACAATGCCCGCACCATCCGGGAGTTCAAGCACGCGACGGCGGCATACAAGACGCTCATCAATGATGCCTTTGAAGAGGCAGCATGGTGCTTTGGTGACTGCAACAGCGTGGCCCAGAACAACTTGCAGGCAGGCAAGGAACCCGGCGAACCAGATCATGCCGGCAATTCTGGCGGTGCTTCCTTGTGGTGGCAGTGGACGGCACCAAGCAATGGCTCTGTGGTTTTCGGCACGGAAGGCAGTACCTTTAACACACTGCTGGGTGTCTATATCGGAGAGTCGCTGGATCAACTGATCCTCGTGGCCTCCAATGACGATGCGGAAGAAGGTGTCGACTACAGCCGTGTCGCGTTTGACGTGGAGAAAGGAACCACCTATCGCATCGCGGTGGATGGCTTCAATGCCCAACGCGGCGCGGTACGTCTGGAGTGGTGCCTGACAAGGTCGGGTTCCGTCGTGGGGTGGGGAAGCAACAGCTTCGGCCAAAATACGGTGCCTCGGCCAAATGAGGACTTCATGGCCATTGCGACCGTGTCAAATCACAGCTTGGGGTTGAGGTTGGATGGCTCCATTGTCGGCTGGGGAAGCAACACTTCGGGTCAGATCATAATACCAGAGCCAAACAAAGACTTCGTTGCCATCGCCACCGGGCTTGGGTACGGTTTGGGGCTAAAATCCGATGGTTCCATCGTGGGCTGGGGAAGCAACACTCACGGTCAAATCGAGGTACCGGAGCCAAACGAGGACTTCGTTGCCATTGCCGCCGGGTTTTCGCATAGCATGGGACTCAAATCCGATGGAACCATCGTGGGTTGGGGGAACAATTCCAGCAACCAACTCACAATCCCCCCGCCCAATGAGGGGTTCGTCGCCATCGCAGCCGGGGCCTCTCATAGTCTGGGATTAAAATCTGACGGCTCGGTTCTTGGCTGGGGCCATAATGACGCAGGACAAGCGACAGCACCTTTACCCAATGAAGATTTTGTCTCCATTGCCGCTGGATACTTCTATAGTCTGGGGCTCAAATCCGATGGATCCATTGTGGGCTGGGGACGCAATGAGCGTGGACAAAGCACGCCGCCCTCGCCAAACGAGAATTTCGTGGCCATCTCCGCTGGCTATAGGCATAGTTTGGGACTGAAGCATGACGGTTCCATTGTGGCTTGGGGGGACAATGGTTCCCAGCAAACCGTGGTGCCGCTCCCCAATGAAGGCTTTGCAGACATCGCCGCCGGATGGTCAAATAGCCTGGCCCGCAGAAGCATGGGATTTGGCGGGATTGAAGTTGAGATTCTGCCAGAAGAAGCCCGGCACCCCGGGGCCCAATGGCGCCGGGTGGGAACCGTGGAGTGGCGCGACAGCGGCGACGCCGAGCCGGGAGTGCCCGCCGGAAATCACCTGATCGAGTTCAAGGAAATCGACGGCTGGAGCAAACCGGACCTTCAAATTGTGACGGTGGTCATGGGGGAAACAGCCGCCGTGGAGGGAACGTACACACCCCTTGTTCTTGGGTATGACATCAACGGCGATGGCATCATCAACGTGGCCGATGTCACCGCCCTTGCCAATCTGATTGCCGGCGGCACCCCTTCGGTGGAAGCCGGAGACCTCAACGGCGACGGGGTCGTGAATATGGCCGACGTCCATGCCCTCTCGGAGGTGATCGTGGATTGATCACCCCTCGACTCGATTGACTCTGCCCCAACCTTGAACCCCACGTTCGGTTGCCAGGCGCGAATACAGCCTTCGGCCCGTTGACACACGCCGTTGCCGGTGGCCCAATAGACGTGCCGTCCTTAAAAGGAGGAGAGCCTCGTGGACTCCGAAAGAAAGCGCACCATCACCGCCCGCCTGGTCAGGCGAGGTCAGGACGACGAAAAGGATTTCGACCGCCAATTCTGGCGCGACGCCGGGCATGAGGGGCGATTCAAAGCAATGTGCGAGATGGTCGACATGGTACCCCTGATAAGAGGACTGGAAATTGGAGATCAAAGACTTCAGAGATCTGTTCAAACACTTCAACGAAGAAAACGTTGAATACCTCCTGGTAGGCGCTCACGCGGTCGTCTTCTACTCCGAACCGCGCTATACCAAGGACCTTGACGTCTGGGTCAGTCCCGCGCCGGAAAATGCCAAGCGGGTGTTTCGTGCTCTGCAACGCTACGCCGCGCCCTTGATGGATGTCACGGAACAGGACTTCGCCGACCCCAACATTGTCTTCCAGATGGGTGTGCCTCCCGCCCGCATTGACATCATCATGTCGATCGGCGGCGTCACATTTGACGAAGCGTGGCAGAACCGCGTGACGACCACGTTTGGCGGCGAACCCATCAACGTCATTTCCCGCAAGGACCTCATCCGCGCGAAGGCCGCGAGCGCCAGGCCCATGGACCTCATCGACATGGCGAGACTGATGGAAGAGGATTGAGAGTGCGACTCGATCAGTTCACCCGCGGCACCGCCGTGCAGATGTGTTGACCATCGAACCGCGAGGGCCTTGATGCATCCGGATACGAAGGATTACAACGCGAAGCAAACACCAGAGGACCGGGAGATCTGCGATCTTCTCGCGCGGGAGATTGACCGTCACCTGCCCGAAGCAGAAAACAAGATCTGGCACGCGCATCCGGTGTGGTTTCTGGAGGACAACCCCATCGTTGGCTACAGCAAGCTGAAGAGTTGCGTGCGCCTGCTCTTCTGGAGCGGCCAGTCCTTTGAGGAAGAGGGACTGAAAGTGGAAGGCAGCTTCAAGGCGGCGGAGGCACGCTACACCGCTGTGGACCAGGTGGACACGAAGGCCTTGAAGCGATGGCTGGCGAAGGCGCGCGAGATTCAATGGGATTACAAAAATCTGATAAAGCGCAAGGGGCGGTTGGAGAGGCTGAAGTGAGGGTGCGGTACATTCAGCAGAAGTGATTCGGCGAGGAATTTGGATCGATGTCACTTAGCAAAACACAAATAGACCGTCTTGGGGACAGGCTGAAGACGGGACGTCACTCCGAGAGCGATCTCCGATTGCTCGACGACTTTAGGCGGTCATTTGGCGAGGCCTATGGCCTTGTGATCCACACGATCCGACAACGCGGCCTATTTCCGTCTGGAAGATCGGCCAAGTCCACGCTCTCGATCATGGAAAAGCTGCGTCGGGAGAGCTGGAGGGCTTTGAACGAAAAGCTATTGACTAGAGCGATAGCGCATCTAGACCAACTCAAGAGGCCAGAGCCATGATCTTTCTGATCGAATACAACCGAAGCAAGGGTCGCATCGTAACCATCAAGCAGTTCGACGACTCACACAGGCGCGAGGCTGATGACGAGCGACTCCGCACGGAGCTGGATCTGAACCGCAGGAGAATTGGCCACGAAGTGGTTTTACTCGAGGCAAATGACGAAGGCGCGTTGCGGCTCACGCACCGACGCTATTTCGAGGATCTTCGCCAGATATTGGAGAGCCATGAGAGGGCGGGGGTCGGCTCCGAATAGCACTCAAGCCATGGCTCTGAGCCGAAAAGGGCGAGTTTCCTGCAATCGCCTCTTAACGAGGAACTGATTCGATGCCCAACTATGTGATCACCCCCGACGTAGCCCTTCATCTTGCCCAGCACTCCCTCGCGGTTTCCGGCAAGCACCAGCTTCTGGCACCGACGCTGCTGCGCTCGGAAGTGCTGTCGCTTCTCTACCGCGCGGTTCGCAAAGGCGAGATAACAAAGAATGAGGCCGACCGGCAACTCAACCACGTGCGCGCGCTGAAGATTCGGTTGCTGGGAGACCGAGTCCTGCAGGAGACGGCCTGGAAGCTTGCAGAGCAACTCGGCTGGTCCGACACGCTCGTCGCCGAGTACGTGGCTCTGACCCA
This sequence comes from uncultured Candidatus Sumerlaeota bacterium, assembly GCA_964440195.1. Lineage (GTDB taxonomy): Bacteria > Sumerlaeota > Sumerlaeia > SLMS01 > JAHLLQ01 > CAYTRP01. The sequence continues at coordinate 8,777 of CAYTRP010000022.1, read as the reverse complement.
TCTTCAGGCGGACGCGCTCGTCACGCTCGACTCGACACTGGCGCGGGCTGTGAAAGGGGTAGTCGAGACGAAGCCGGTTGAGGCGGTGTTGTGATGTTCCAAACGCCTGGCAGTTCCTGCATTTTGCTGAAATGTCGTCTCCAATTTCTGCAGCCCGGCCGGTGAGGCTTCAAGGCCTTTGCCCTGCCGCATAAGGTTCTCCTATGTCAAAGCTCCTCCACAAATGCTGGACAAAGGCCGTCGTCGCAGATGGTGACCAACGCAAGTATGGCCCGAACTGGGTAACCTCTCGCCGAACGGTGCTAAGGGTTTACGAGGACTACCTCGAGTGTGGGAATTGGCGGATCGACTACATGGACATGAGCTCGGCTACACTCTTCTTGTTCAGGACGTCGATTCTGCGGATTCCGGGTTACGTTTTGACTGTCGAGACTCCAGACCGGACCTATCACTTCGGCCTCAACGGGTGGGGAAAATTCTGGAGCGGTGAGCTGCCCTTTGAGACCAAGCGGGAGAGCGGGCGTCTTGGATTCACTTGGTTCAGCATAGTCGTGCGCTTGATATTGGTCGGTTACGCTGGATACCTTGCGTGGCGATGGATGTCGTCGCATTGACGCGTCGGATCGATTTGGCCCTTCGCCCCAGCCCCTGTGATTGATTATATGGGAGTCAAGGGAGGCCAGCACCCGCGCCCTCGCTATCACGTCGGAATGGTCTCCGTTTCGACGGGTGACTCCACATCACTAAGTGACGGTGCCGTCATCCTTTGCAGCCGTCGCGACCAGAGTAGACATAGCGGCAAGGCCACGCCAAAGAGTCCGGCGAAGACCGAGACCGGGTAGATGTGCCAAGAACGCCCGCCGTCCAATCCTGCCAGAATGCCACTGTAGGCCGTAAAGGTGAGAAACACGGCAATCAGGGTATAGATCGTCAGTCGAGGCCAGAAAAGCCATGCGCGACGCGTCCAGCGGTGAGGTGTCATTAGCAGGGCACCGATGCCAAAACTCAGGATGATGGTCGGGAATTGATCGCGAAGCGGCGGCGGTCCGGGTGCTTCGTCATAGAAGAGTTCGGGCATCGTAAAATGTGCCGAATATGTTCCGAGAATCACGAGCAGACCGACTCCGGCGACAACGACGCGCAGGAGCATGTAGAGGCTGTCTTCGGACCCTTTCGAGCGAGGGCGACGCCTCTGGCGATGTATATCCGGGAATTGCTTGTCCGTTTGATTCAAGGCGCTTCACTCCAAACAATTTCTCGAATGTCGGGATCGCATTCGAGAATCTCGCCAAGCACACCCAGCAATCGAGTCAGTTCGACTGTCGCATCAATCGTGCGAAAGAGCTTCTTTACCTTGGGTGTTGCCGGATCGGTGAATACGAGAAACTGATCGTCGTCCCCATCTTGGTGGCCACAACATAGAGCCAATTTGAACTTCTTATTCCGTACGGGCAGATAGACTCCCCAATCCTCAATCACCGCATCATCGGTCGCGATACCGCGCCCGGCGAGTTCTTGCGCGAGATACGCGGCGAGACGCTTTCCCCAGAGCCCAGGATTGATCTCCTCCTCTTCGCCCTCGTAGGGCGGAAACTTCGAGGAGCGAAACTCAACTTGCGTCTTCATGGGATACTTTGCAGTCCAGTCTTGAGCCGATGGTCTCAATGCAGTTGTGGATGCTCTCCTTCACCCTTCACTCTTCCACTTCACCCCGCCGCGTCATACGCCGCCTTGATCCACCCGATCAAGTCCTTGTCCACTTCCTTCACGCCCGACAATCGCACCTTGAACTGGCACATGCCGCCGGGCGCCTCTTCGTGCAGCCGCTCGGTCGCCGCGAGCCCCTTCGCGTTCAGCCCCACTTCCACCTGAGACTGCGTCGCCGGGCCGATCATCGCGAACTGCTTCTTGCGGCGCAGGCTCACATACGCCTTCTTCGGCGCGATCTCGAACTCGCCAAACTTGGAGATCGCCTCCATCAGCCTTTCATGGATCGGCAACAGTCCCGCCTTCTTGCCGGAATAAATCGACCCGAGCGCGTCGTCGGCGCTCGGCTTCGGTGCCTCCGCGCTTCCGCCCTGCGTTTGAAAATAGAAGTGCGTCAGCGTGTTCGCATCGCCGTGGCCAAGGCCAAGTTCGGTCTTGAGCATGGTGACGATCTGGCCGTGTTTTTCCAAGCCGGCATTGCGAATGAGTCCGTAGAGCTGGTCGAGGGTCCGGCCGGTCTTGGCCTGGATGTTCTTGAGCTGTGTCTGGGTGGCCTTGTCGACTGCGTTCATGGTGCTGACCCGTCTTGTAAAGAGATGAACGACTACCATGATGTCTTCGTTGCCGAAATGAGCAACGTGGTCAAGCGGGGGTTGTCGAGGGCGATGGTCAGAGCACCTGGCCAAAGGCGATGTTGTGATCGTCGAGGTCCTGGATGCCGAACTCTCGGACGCCGTAGGGCTTGTTGCCGGGCGTGTAGTCAATGCGGGCGCCACTCGTCTGGAACTCCTTGTGCAGGGCTTCGACATCATCGACTCAGAAATAGACGTTCCACATTTTGCCTCGAAGGCGCCAATGGGGAGTGCCCGCGCATCCGGCCGGAATGCGTCAGTGCTGCCCGCCTGAATCCTCGTGGATCTCCACCAGACGACCGTCGGGATCGCGCAGATACGCGGAGCGGCCCCATGGATAGGTGCGGGGACCGCGCTCGGGCACGATGCCCTCGTCTCGCAAGAGCGCGCAGGCCTCGTCGGCGCTGGCGACACGCACCGCAAAGTGATCCTCGAAGGGCAGGTCTCCTTCCCCTTGGTCGAGGATGGCATGGATCAGCAGCGTGATGCCGTTGGACTTGAACAGGGCAATGTCCCCATCCTGAAAGACGGGATCAGTACCCAAGAACGCACGATAAAAGAAAGTGGCGGCGGCGACATCACGGGTGAACAGCGTGATCTCGGAGAGCGGTCGCATGAATATTTGTCCGGTCCTGTTCCGGGAATCCATCGCGATCGCCACGTGTCAGCGGCGGGGCAGTGTCACGCGCAGCGATTCCGTGCGGCCTTCCCGCAGGAAAAGGACAACAACAACAACCGGCAACAAGCGCCCGAGCCGCACCATCAAGGAATCCTCCACCCACAGCCTTGCCGTCCGACTACCCCCGGCACCCATCGCACACAAGCCGATTCGCCCCGCCAATCCCTTGCATTGCGACATTCCCCCCGATTTCGCGTTGCCAACCGCCCCCTCAATCGTCCACCACACCGCGACGGGCAGACCACCGCCCCCCGCAAGCGTCCCCGTAGCTCAGATGGATAGAGCACAGGATTCCTAATCCTGGGGTCGTGGGTTCGAATCCCGCCGCTGCCACCAACCGCCCTTCTCCGGGCACACCATAGCACCTCACCGAACACCAAAAAGCCAAGTGATACTGGAT
>CAYTRP010000022.1:0-5349 GCA_964440195.1 uncultured Candidatus Sumerlaeota bacterium | reverse complement strand
TTCGAATCCCGCCGGGGACGCCAATTTAAGATCAATAAAATCAACGCGAGTTCGGAAACACAGCCATGTGGCGTACTGGCATTGCCCCACTTGCGTGGTGTTTGCGGTTTGACCCCAGGGACGACGGCGGCTGGAGTGTCGTCTCCATAAGCCGTCGGGAGGAACATACAAGGCCGAAGAGCCGCTTGGCAGGTGCGGGAAGCACCGGAGGGAGAGTGAAGCGCGGCCTTTGTTGGAAGGAATTTCTGTCCGATGCGGGCGCTCGCCGATAACCCTTGAGCCCCTTCGCCGAATGGCGGCCCATTGACGATGCGTGGTCGTTCGGCGGGACGAATCTCGGCGGGAGGTTGCCATGCGGAAACTGCTGCTCTTGCTCGCGGTGGTGGTCCTGGCGGGGTGTTCGACGCACGCGATGAAGTCGCAACCTCTGTGGGGGCAATCCAAGGAGGAGGAAGAGCGGCCCATCGAGATCGCGTTCGAGGGGACGAACGCATGGCCCATCTATTACCAGCGGGGCGACGAGGTGGCGGTGCTGTGGCCGTTGTTCGCGTCCACGGAAAACGGCCACGCGGTGGCGCTGCTGTACGAATACCTGCGCGAGGAGCGCACGCTGCGCGTGTTGCAGTTGTTTCCGTGGCTGCCGTCCTACGCGCGATTCCAGCCGGAAAAGAAGGCGTGGTACGTCTTCCCCTACTTCACATGGCTGCGAAAGAATCCGGAGGAGCAGAAACACCCGAAGCCAACGTGGCGTTCGGGGGAACGGATCGTATTTCTTTTCCCGTTCTACTACAACAGCCCGAGCACGTTCTGGACGCCGTTGTTTTCCGACCAGAGGTTCAGCGATAATCCCAGCATCTGGCACCAGAGCTATTATCATCGGGTCAGGGGCGACGCGCGACGGACAGGAATACTGGGGCCACTTTTCTTTCACGAATCCAGCGAGGTGGATGGCCACCGGCAGTTGTACGCGCCGTTTCCGCTTGTCGGCGCGTGGTGGAAGGGACGCAGCACGGGATTTCAGGCATTTCCCATTGTGTATTACAAGCATGGCAGCGATAAGGATCGTTACTTCAACATTCTTGGCCTTCTGTTTCACTACCAGGCAGTGCATTATGACAATAACATGCGTGGTGAGCATTTCAACCTCCTTGCCTGGCCCTTGTTCTATTGGGGAACGGATTGGATGGATGAAGAGGAGTTGATAAGGAGGAGGCATGAACGGTTAATGCAAACCAAATGGCGGGGAACCATAACGGACGAAACCGAACCGGAACGCAACACGCTCGACGAAGTAACGACGACTTGGTACCGGGTCATGTTGCTGGGAATTTATCAGCATCGGCGGAAGATCGAGTTGAAAGGCTTCGCGGAGTTTCCGGTGGGATCGGAAGAGCCGTCCGAGTGGGAATTCAGCACGCGTGGCCGCACCACCACGCGCCTCTTTCCGCTGTTCTCGACGACGCGATGGGATGATGGGGAATCGTCCTCGAATATCCTGTGGCAGCTCTACAACGGGTTCTCGAAGCACCGCGCGAGTGGGGAGATGTACACAAAACGGACGGTGCTCTGGCGGCTTTATCGCCACGAGCGATTGGGTGACCAGTCGCTGACCGATGTGTTCCCGTTCATTAGCACGGCGCGGGACCGGGAGGCGGGTCGCTCGCGCTGGACGCTGGCGGGTGGTTTGTTCGAGCGACGGACCGAGGAGGGCACGCGCACGACGAAGCTGTTGTGGATTCCGGTTTCACGCAAGGCAGTGAGGTCGGAATAGTCACCGATGAAGGAGGAGAATGAGCACGGATGATGGGTGCTGTCTATTCCAGATCAAATCATGGACATTCTGTGGGCTGAGGATCATGCTATGCAGACGAAGAGCGACTTTGAACTCGATTATGCTGCCGCGCTTGCCAAGCTGGACAAACCTCTCTCTTCCCTTCAGCAAGACATTATAGCATTTTGCACTGAATTGTAGCCGCCACGACGGCTTTGCCTTCGCCGATCCCGTGGAGCCCGTGCTGTTTTGATCCCGGTGGGGATCAGCCGTTGCGGGATACAAGAAATTGCAAAATGCTCTATACATCTTCAACTTTGAGGAAGATCTTACGCAACCGCTTCGCGGTAGGGGTTTGTGGTGGTTTGATCCGGGGTAGTCCCGCCCCCTTCAAAAAAAGAAGGGGCCAGGCGCACTCTAACTTTCCTCGCGGGATTCCAAATCAAGCGATGGAATGCTAAACCGGTTGGAATCCGAGCCCGTCGCGACTCCCCCACCGCCTCCCGGGCGGCCTTGCGCCGATGCGCCCGAGCGCACCTGTGCCGCGCTGGGCGGCAACACCTCGCCGGGGTCGTCGGACATGGCGTCCAGCGCGTTCTTGGCGCCGTTGTCCACGAAACCCTCGTCCATGATGCGTGCCGCTTCCATGATCAGGTGCATGGTCGGCACCTTGTTCGTTCTTTCCGGGGAGAGGATCGCGTCGTACACCTGGATGCGCCCCTCGGTCCACTGCATCAGGTCCAGGATCGCGTTGAACCCGTGCATCGCGCCGGCTTCCACGTGGGTGACCTCGCCGCGGTTCATGTAGATGGAGCCCACGCGTCCGTCGCGGGCAAAGATGCGCATCGTCCGGTCGCAGCGCTTCTGGTGGAACATCTGGATCAGGTCCAGCAGCTCCAGCCCGTGAAGGTGCGGATGGTCGGGCACCTCGGGAAACAGCAACTGGCGGATCATCCGGGTCAGCCATCCATAGTCGATCGGCCGGTCGCAGATGGCCGAGGCCCCGCGCTTCAGCGCCTCGTCGCGCATCCCGGGCCGCATCCCGCCCTTGCCCGATCCGCCGATGAAGATCAGGTAGTTCTCCTTGCCGATCTGGTCGCGGATGGGGTCGATCATGTCCAGGCCCATCACGTCCGGCAAGCGCTGGTCGAGCAGCACGATGCGCGGCTTGTTCATCGCCAGGCTCATCGCGTCGAAGCCCGACGGTGCCCGGTAAATCTCCATCGTGTCGGGGAATTCCTTGCCGAGGTGCTGCTCGAGCTGCACCGCCTCGCTCGGGTTCCCCAGGGCAAGCAGCACCGCCGCGTTGTCATGCTCCGTGGAATCAAACATTACCGGGGAAATCCCCCTCACTTCGGTACGCGAATTTTCCAGCGTCATCAAGCCCCCAAGAAGTCACACCCACGCTTGCGGCGAGCGTCCCCACGGCTCCGGGGATTGTCAATGAGGGTCCCATGCCCGTTCAACCCCCTTTAGACCCCTCCCGCTCCAAGAGCATCAAGTCCCTTTCGCCGGCCCCGCGAAACTCGCCGCTGGTCAGTTCGCCGAGTTCCAGTCCCCCGATTCGCGTTCGCACCAGCCGCACAACCCGCCTTCCCACCGTGTCCATCATCCGCCGGATTTGACGGTTTCGCCCCTCTCGAAGCACTATTCGCACCCGGCTGTTCCGCAGGCGCTCCACCTCGCAGGGTAGCGTCCGCCCATCCTCGAGGTCCACGCCCCGCGCCAGCGTCTGCACCTGCTCCGTGGTCAAAGGCGCGTCCAGCGTCACCTCGTACTCCTTTTCCACGTGATGGCGCGGATGGACCAGCCTGTTCACCAGGTCCCCATCCGTCGAGAGCACCAGCAGCCCCTCGCTCTCCCGGTCCAGACGCCCCGCATAGACCAACCGCCCCGACAAGCCTTCAAACCGCGGCGGCAACAGATCATACACCGTCTGCCCCTCGTGATGCGGATCCGAGCGGCTGACCAGCACCCCCTTGGGCTTGTGATGCAGCAGCGTCGTCTCCTCCTTCGCCGCCGCGATCGCGCGTCCATCCATCCGCACCTCGTCAACCCCCGGACGCACCCGCCGCCCGAGGTCCGTCGCCACGGCACCGTTCACCTTCACGCGCCCCGCGCGAATCAATTCCTCCGCCCCCCGGCGCGACGTGACGCCGCCCCGGGCGAGGTACCGCGCCAAGCGCATTCCCTCTTCCGCGGCGCTCACGAAGCGCCTGCTTCCCCTTGTGCAGCCTCAACGGACCCGTCAATCCCCGCCTCGTCCACTGCGACCCCGGCCACGGCCGCCGGAGTTGCTGAGGATGCTTCCGCCGCCGACTGCATGATCTGCTTGAATTCCGACAGCGACGGCAGGTCCGACAACTCCCGCAGGCCGAAGGTCTTCAGGAACAACTCCGTCGTCCCGTACAGCGAGGGACGCCCCGGCACCTCGCGCTGGCCCACCACCTCGAGCAATCCCGATTCCAGCAACGCGCGCATCACCCCGCCGCAATCCACGCCACGGATCGATTCCACCTCCGAGCGCACGATCGGTTGCTTGTACGCGACGATCGCCAATGTTTCCATCAAGGCCGGCGTGAGCGGGTTCTTGCGCCGGTGCTTGTGCAACCCCAGCACCCAGTCCGCCACTTCCGGCCGCGTCGCCAACTGGAACCCGCCCGCCACCTCCATCACCGTCAGCCCCGACCGCCTCCCCTCGAACGCGGCGCGCAAGTCCGCCAACCCCGCCGCGATCTCCTCCGACGAAGCCCCACCCGTCAACAGCTCCAGACGCTTCAGCCCCAGCGGGGCCGTCGCCGCGAAAAGCAACGCCTCCAGCACCGCCGGCAACTCTTCCGGCGTTGGCCTGGGGATCCGCCACTCCTCGCCCGCGCCGTCCGCGCCCAACACTGCCTGTGTGCTTTCAGCCGACATAGACCACGTTCTCGTCCCAGGGTGCGATCAGGATGTCCTCGTACGTCCCCGCCTGGGCCACCGTAATCTCGCGCATCCGCGCCAATTCCAGCAACGCCAGGAAAAAACAAATCACCTCTTCCTTCGACACGCAGCTCGCGAACACGCGCGCCACGTTCACCTGGCGGTCGCGCCGGATCAACTCCCGCACCTCCATCAACTTCTCGTCCACGGTGAAGCGCTCGCGCTGCACGGTGTGCCGCGTTTCGGTGCGGACCTGCTTGAGGATCGAGACAAACGCGTCGAACAGCGCCCGGATGTCCTGGCGGGGAATCTCCTTCTCGAACCCCGGGATCGTCGTCAACGCCTCGGCCCGGTAGAACACCCCCAGGTGCTGCTCCTCCAGCGAGCGCAATGACGCCGCGTAATCCTTGAACTTCCGATACTCCACCAGCCGCCGGATCAGGTCCCGCGTCGAGAGAATCTCGTCGATCTCCTCCTCCGGGCCCGCGGACACCTCTTCCTCATTCGGCTGCCGGGGCAGGATCGCCCGCGCCTTGATCGTCAGCAGCGTCGCCGCCATCACCAGAAAATCCCCCGCCACATCCAGATCCAACGCCTCCATCGCCGCCAGATACTCCAGGTACTGGCGCGTGATCGACGCGATCTCGATCTCCATGATG
>CAYTRP010000021.1:4710-16761 GCA_964440195.1 uncultured Candidatus Sumerlaeota bacterium | reverse complement strand
GGGGATCAGGATCCAGAAGCTGAACGCGTTCATGCGCGGAAACGCCATGTCGCGCGCGCCGATCATGATGGGCACGAGGTAGTTGCCAAACCCCGCAAGCGCCGGGATGATCACGAAGAAGATCATGATGCTGCCGTGCATCGTGATCGACATGTTGTAGAACTCGGGCGTGACCAGCGTCAGGTTCGGGCCCGAGAGCTGCGCGCGGATGAATCCGGCGAACGCCCCGCCCACCACTCCCATGAAGAGGGCGAAAACGAGGTAGAGAATGCCCAGAACCTTGTGGTCCGTGGAGGCAAGGATCGCAAGAAAGCCCGGGGGCTGGGTAACCGGCCGTTGGGGAGTCTCGGGGAACTTGGGCAGCGTGCGAATGCCGCCACCCTTGCCCTGGGATTGTGGATCGAGGAGAAGACTCATGTGGTCAGGGACCCCTTTGGGCGGGAATCAAGCGGCGGGAACGTCGGCGGCTGCGGCCGGTTCCAGGGCGGTGGCGGGAACGTCTTCCTTCATTTCGACGAGCTTGCGATTTACCCACTCGTCGAACTCTTCCTTGGTCACCACGAAGACGTCGATCAGCATGCGCGCGTGCAGCGCGCCGCACAGCTCGGCGCACTGCCCCTTGTACCACCCGGTTTCCTCCGCATTGAACCAGATCGTGGTGATGCGGCCGGGCACGGCGTCCATCTTGACGCCGAAGGCGGGAACCCACCAGGCGTGGTTGACGCCGGAGCTTGTCATGTCCAGCACGATGTTGCTGTTCGCCGGGACGACGAGCGGCTCGTCGGAATAGACGATGCCATACTCCGGGAAGCGATACTCCCAGAAGAACTGGTGCCCGATGATTTCCACCCGCTCATCGGCCGGGGGGGGATTCTCCATGTAGCGCATCAGGTGGTAGGAGGGAATCGCCATGATCACGAGCGCGAAGACCGGGATGATCGTCCAGATCATCTCCAGCTCGATGTTCTCGTGGAAGGTCGCGGGCTTGCGCACGCCGTCCTCCCGGAAGCGGAAGATCGAGATGAGGAGGAGCACGTTCGGCAGGATGAGGAACGGCGAGGCAAACAAGGTGATCCACAGCGCGTTGAACTTCACCTGGCGCGAAATGGAGGTCACCGGCGCGGCCATCCAGTTCGAGATGGGAGGCGGGCTGTTCGGAATGCTCTCGAACTGCTCGGCCTTGGCGATGGCGCGGGTGAAGTCAAACCCTCCCTCCTGCGCAAGCGCCGGGGAAGCAGCCAGTGTCAGCACGATGCCGAGGGCACACACGAGAAGGGACAGGCGGAAAAGCGACATGGATGGAAGCCTCTAACGCTGACGCGCGAGCCGCACGCTGAACTCGTGCAGGCCGGAGATTTGTTCTTCTGTGAAAGTCGAAAAGTCGTGGGAATTCCATCCGGGTGCCGTCATCGTAAGGATGCTCCTGAAGGCATCGCGATTCCCGGTCCACTCCGCCGTGGAGCCCTTGAAGGAGCCGGTGGCGACGCGAACGAAGGGATAGGAGCCCATCACCCGCGCGGCGGGCTGGCCCTCCCCCGCCGCTCCGTGGCAGGAGGCGCAGTTGTCGCCGAACAGCCGGGCCCCGGGCAGGTCCCGGAGACTCTGCGGCACGCCCGGCAGTTCCGTCGCAGTCACCGAGGTCGAAGCGCTTTCCGCCGCCAACCGCGTGAGCGTGAAATCCATCGGCAAGGCATTCTCGCGAACGTCGAGGACGAGGACATCGTCGGGATTCTGGGAAACGGCCCCGCCGCCGGCCGGCAATTGGGCGATTTCCTCGGGCGTCGGCTCCGGCTTTTCGGGTACCCAGGTTTCGCGGATAAAATGGATGATCGACATGCGGTCCTCGGCGGGCATCAGGCGATACGCCGCCATGGATCCACCGGCGATGCCATTATCGAGCGTCGTCCACATGCCAATGACCGTCGGGCCGTTCTTCCAGTCCTTCAGCTCGTGAAAATTCCGCACGGGAGGGTTCAGCCCGCGCCCCTGGGCGCCATCGCCATAGCCCTCGGCTCCGTGGCACGACGCGCAATTCACGGCGAACAACTGCCGCCCCGCGCGAACAAGCTCGGGGGTCGGAAGGGCCAGCGCCTGCACGTTGACCGCCGCCTGGGACGATGCCGTGGGGGTGGAAGTCATCGGCGTGAGCCGACCCTCCAACCCGCCCTGCAAATAACCCGAGGCAAAAACTCCGGCAACGATCGCACATGCCGCCAGCGTGATCGGCACATACATCCACGTGCTGGTACGGTCCTTGGGACCGTGAAAGTGGGACGACATCAGACGTAGCTCCCTTCAACACTCATCGCGAGGTGGGGATCGCCCATCGCCATGACCGAGTTCTTGCTGTACGCGCGGTCAAGGCACACCACGAAGACGCCCAGCAGGGCAACGAACGCGCCGAGTTCGGCAAACCCCGGCACAACGGGCGTGACCGAGTAGACAGGGTAGATGATCCAATACAAATCAACAAGCTGCCCGAAGAGGATGGCGCAACACACGCCGATTTGAACCGTCCTGTTGCCGCGGAATCCCTGGGGCATCAGCACCACGAAGGGGACGACCCACTTCAGGAAAGGAATCGCGAGGAAGACCTTCTCCCACCCGTTCGTCGTCCTCTCGATGAAGAAGAAGCTCGTCTCCGGCAGGTTCGCGTACCAGATCAGCATGTACTGCGAGAAGAGGATGTAGCACATGAAGCACGAGAACGCCATCATCCACGTCCCCAGGTCGTACATGTGACGATCCTGGATCATCTCCGCGATGACGGGACGCTGGCGCATGGCGTGGGTGATCAACGTGATCACCGCCATCGACGACAGGAACAGGCCGGCGAAGCAGTACACGCCGAAGATCGTCGAGAACCAGCGTGCCTCAAGGGCCATCAGCATGTCCACGCAATGCAGGCTGAAGGTGTAGGCGAACAGGATGAGGAAGAGGATCGAGTTGCGGACGTTGGCGCTCTTGCTGGCCGGATCGCGCGTCACGTCGGACTTGAGCGAGGTCTGGCGGATCTTCATGATGAAGACCACCCACAGGGCATAGAAGGCGAGTCCCTTTACAAGGACACTCTCGCGGCTCATGAACAGGACCTTCCACTCGTCATTGAAGTAGATCCCGCCCTTGCCGACTTCCTCGCGGACAGCCGAGTCGAGCGCGTAGAGGGAATCCCAGCCGCCAAACATGATGAGCAGGAAGACCGCCGCGGCGACCGGCACGAAGAGACCCATGCCCTCCGCGAAGCGGCGCACGACAATCGACCAGCGCGCGCTGGCGACATACTGGATCGCCGTGAAGACAATCCCGCCAAGACCCAGCATCAGGAAGAACATGTAGGCCATCAGCAGCCCTTGCCAGGGGCGCGCGGCCGAAACGGGGTCATTGGCGCCGAGGAAACTGGCACCCCACAACCCGGCTCCGGCAACGGCCGCCACGACGGCAAGCAACCGCAGTCCGCCCGGGAGCGAAACCGTGCCGGGATCTTCGATATGGGCTATCTTGTGTCCGTGCATTGACATGGCGGGGCGTTCGCGCTCCGGGCTTTTGGAATCAGTGGGCTACGGCTGTCTCGCGGGTCGCCCGGCGGGCGCGCTCGCGAGGCGTCAGGTCTTCGTCCAACTGCTCAAGCAACCGGAGGTCGTCCTCCGTCGGGTTTGCGGATCGGCCAAGGGCGCGGATGTAGTGCACCACCGCCCAACGCTTCTCGCTCGTCAGGCGAACATTGTAGGCCGGCATGTTGCCCTGGCCAACGGTGATCACATGGAAGATGCGCCCGTCGCTCCACTCGTTGATGACCTTGTCCGAATACAGCGATGGCGGTTGGGGCATTCCCGCAAGCGCGCGCACCACGGTCCCGTCACCCATGCCGCTGGCGCCATGACACGGCATGCAGTTGATGTTGTAGTACTTCCGTCCCGTGCGGAGAACCTCGATCGTCGGGGGAAGCGGATTGACCATCGCGGCGGCAAGTGTGTCCGCCTCCTCGTTGCCGATCGTGTAGGGCTGGAAACCCACGGGGATCGTCCCCTCGACGGGCATGCGCATCTGCCCGAATTCCGTGAGCGGATCGGGCTCCTGGGCCTTCACCGCGGGGGAAAAGTGCATGTCGGGCATGAGCAGGATCTCACGCACCTCGCGGCGGCCGTCGCAGCCCGACAAGAGCAGGAGGGAGGCGGCAAGCAGGCTGGTTGTCAATCGGGTCACGGCGGTCACTTCTCCAGTGTCCGGATTTCATCGGCGCCCATGCGGACGAGCAACTCGGTGGCCGAATCCTTCATCTTCTCGCTCCCAGCGGGGATGAGAAGGGCAAAACGGTCGTTCATCAGGTCCGGATCGATGGGCTTGGTGAAAGGGTTGGGAAACAGGCGGCACGCGGCGAACAACGACAGCAGTGTGGTCAATCCGCAGAGCAGGACGCCGCTTTCAAAGGTGACGACGATGTACGCGGGCCACGCAAAGAAGGGACGGCCACCCACGTTGATCGGCCAATCGTACGAGTGCGTCCACGTCTGCAGCGAGAAGCCCAGGATCGCCCCGATGATGAGGGCGGTCAGCGACGCGCGCGGAATCCACGAGCGCTTGATGTCGAGGATCTCCTCGATGCCGTGGAGCGGATAGGGAGAATACGCGTCGATCTTCTTGAATCCCTCGTGGCGCGCCTGCACGCAGGCGGCCATCAGCTCGTCGGGTTCGTTGAAGAAGCCGATGATGGAGGGGCGGGGAACGATGGCCATGTTAGTGGCTGGCCTCCTCGGTGGTGATCTTGCCGGCGCCCTTGCGGCCACTCCTCGCCGGCCATGCAACGATCTCGAACTTGCGCCGGACGCCGCGGGCATTGTGGTTGTGCAGCACCGACTTCACCTCCGCCATCGCCATCGTCGGCAAGACCCGCGAGAAGAGCAGGAACAGCGTGAAGAACATGCCGAACGAGGCCAGCGTGATTCCCGCGTCGAAGATCGAGGGCACGAAGTAATGCCAGTTCACCGGCAGGAAGTCGTGCTCCAGCGATTGGACGAAGATGTTCACGCGCTCGAACCACATCCCGATGTTCACGAAGATCGAGATGATCCACATGATCAGCAGATGGCGGCGAATCTTCCGAAACCAGAACAACTGCGGGATGATGCCGTTGCACGTCAGCATGATCCACGTCGCCCACCAATGGTCGCCAAACAGGCGGTAGCGGAACTGTGCCTGCTCATACTGGGCTTCCGAATACCAGGCGATGAAGAACTCGGAGGTGTACGCGTAGAGCACGAGCATCGAGGTCGCCAGGATGATCTTGTTGCAAAGCTCCAGGTGGTTGACCGTGATGAGGCGCTCCAATTGCAGCGCCCACCTCAAGACGACCAGCAGCGTGATCACCATGCCGAATCCCGAGAAGATCGCGCCGGCGACGAAGTAGGGCGGGAAGATCGTCGTGTGCCAGCCCGGGATGAGGGAAGCGGCGAAGTCGAAGGACACGACCGAGTGCACCGCGAGCACCAGCGGAGTCGCGATCCATGCGAACTGCGCGTACGCGCGCTCGTAGTGCGCCCAGTCGCGCACCGAGCCCGTCCAGTTCACCGCAAGGGTCCCATAGAAGAACTTCTGGATCTTGTTGCGCGCGCGATCCCGCGCGGTCGCGAGGTCGGGGACAAGCCCCACGTACCAGAAGATGATCGAAATGGTCGCATAGGTGCTGACCGCGAACACGTCCCAGACCAGCGGCGAGCGGAAGTTCACCCACAACAGGCGGTCGTTGACGTAGGGGATGAGCCAGTAGGCCTTCCATGGGCGGCCCGTGTGCAGCAGCGGGAACAAGCCCGCCACCATGACCGCGAAGATCGTCATGGCCTCCGCCGAGCGGTTGATCGCCGTGCGCCACTTCTGCCGGAAGAGGAACAGGATCGCCGAGATCAGCGTTCCCGCGTGGCCGATGCCGATCCAGAACACGAAGTTGGTGATGTAAACGCCCCAGCCCACGGGGTTGTTGATGCCCGAGATACCCATGCCGCGGCGCATCTGGGTGATGACCACGAGGGCGCCGACCGCGGCGCACAACTGCGCAATTCCAAAGGCCACATGCCACGTCAGTGGCGGCCACTGAAACATGGGGCGACAAACGTCGTTGGTGACGTCGCGCATCGAGATGCGCGTGTCCACGAGCGGCTCGGTCCCGTCGGGAATCATCCCGCCGTGGCCGCTGTGGCCGTACATGTCGCCGCTGTCGAACTTGTGCGGGTGATCGGGAACATCCGAACCCGAGCTTGGCATTTCAGTCAAACTCACCGGGTCACTCCTTCGGCAAGGGTCGTGTCCGCTTCGTGCGCGGCGTGGTCGTCGCCGTGATCATGGTCGTGGTCGTCGTTGTGGTGTCCTTCGCTCCCGCCATGATGGCCATGCGAGGCGGTCTTGGTGTAGCTGTGATCCCAGTCCTTCGTCTCGCGATTCCAGACGTGCGCGAGGTACATGACGTTCGGCGCGATGTTGAACTCCTCCAGCACGCCATAGCCGCGCTTCTGGAAGTTCTCCGCACGCACGGCGTTGACGTCGTGCTCCCGGTTGAGGGCGTCGCCGAACTCGATGGCCTGGGCCGGGCAGGTCTGCTGGCAGGCGGTCTTGAGTTCGCCATTGGGAACATTGCGCCCGAGCTTCTTCGCCTCGAACTTCGCCTCGCGGATGCGCTCCTGGCAAAAGGTGCACTTCTCCATGATGCCGCGCGTGCGCACCGAGATGTCCGGGTTCAGCATCAGCACCAGCGGCGTGTCGCGGATGGTGTCGTTGTTCGGCACATGCGGGCTCTGCCGGTAATCCGAATACTGGAAGAAGTTGAAGCGGCGGATCTTGTACGGGCAGTTGTTGGCGCAGTAGCGCGTGCCCACGCAGCGGTTGTACACCTGCTGGTTGATGCCCTCGTCGCTGTGCACCGTCGCCAGGACGGGGCACACCGTCTCGCACGGGGCGTTGTCGCAGTGCTGGCAGAGCATCGGCATCTTGACGACTTCGGGATTGTCCGGCTCGCCCTTGTAATAGCGGTCGATGCGAATCCAGTGCATCTCGCGCCCGCGCAGCACCTCGCGCTTGCCCACGACCGGCACGTTGTTCTGCGCCTGGCAGGCGGTCACGCAGGCGTTGTAACCCGTGCACGAGTTCAGGTCGATGGTCATGACCCACTTGTGCCGGAACGGCTTCAACTCCGGATCGCGCGATGTCAGCGCGGTTTCCCACAGGTCCCACGGGGCCTTGCCATCGCCCACCTTGCGATAGGGAATATGATAGTACGGTTGGGGGTTCTTGTTGTCCTCGTTCAGCGTGCCCAGGCTCGTCGCCATCACAATCTGACGTTCCGAGGTCAGCGGCCCCTCGGGGTTCTCCTGCTTGAACGTCAGCATGTAGTTGTTGCCCTGCATGTCGGCGATCCGAATGCGGCGGCCGGTCTTCTCCCAGCTTACCGCGTTGCCGCTGCGGGTCACGCGACCGTCGCCCGATGCGGCCAATTCATAGGCATTGAAGCCAACGCCTTCACCGACGCCGCCCGAAACGGAACGCCCCCAACCCACGGCCACGCCGATGGCATCGGGATGCATGCCCGGGTGGATGCGAACGGGCGCCTCGACGGACTGGCTGTTGGCCGTCAGACGGATGATGTCGCCATCGCGCAGGCCATTCGCCCGGGCGAACTTCGGCGCCACCGCCGCGAAGTTGTCCCACGAGACCTTTGCCACCGGATCGGGCAATTCGAACAGCCAAGCGTTGTTCGCATGGCGTCCGTCGAACGTGTTCGCATTGACGTAGCTTGCGAGCACCGTCCCCGAGGCGCGTGCCGGGCGCGGCGTCGTGTTGAGTGCCGCCTCAATCCCACGACGACGAAGCGTGCGGGGACCGCGAGGCCCCTTTGCGCGATCCGCGACTTCCAAAGTTCCACGGCGAAGCAGCGAAAACCAGAACTCCTCGAACCCGCCGGCAAAGTTGCCTCTGCCGTGGATTTCCTTCTCCCACGTCTGGCGAAGGAACTCGTGCCACGTCATCGCCCGCGTGACGGCCTCTTCCGCACCCTCGACGACTTCCGACACATCAAAGGACTTGGACCCGGCGATGCGCGCGAGCGCGATAAGCGACGCCTCGAACGAGCGATTGTTCCACAGGGCCTGGATCGTCGGCTGCTGGATGCTCAGGATTCCCGCGTAGGGCTCCGCGTCGCCCCAGTTCTCAAGGAAGTGCAGGCCCGGCAGCACCACGTCGCACAGCGCGGAGGTCTCGCTGTCGAGCAGACCGAAGGAAACCTTGAGTCGCACCTGCTTCGCCCCCTCCGCGAACCCCGCCGGGGAGGGAAGCGAATAGGCGGGATTGCAGCCCTCCACGAGCAGCACATCCACCTGGCCCGCCTTCATCCGCTCCACCAATTCAAGCATCGCGCGACGGCTGCCCTGCCGCTGGTTGCTTGGGGCTTCCGCGACAATCGTGCTTCCCTCGTTCTCCAGCATCGAGTTGATCTGGTTTGCGATGACATGGAGCGCGAGAGCCTGCTCCGTCTGGGCCATCACACTGCCCGCATAGACAAGGCTCTTCCCCTTGTGCGCCAGAAGGTCCGCCGCCACCGAGGCAATGGTGTCGGCCTTCAAGCCAGCAGTCCGTTCGACATCCCCGATGTTCACCGGCGGGACGATCGCTTCTCGCACCGAGGCGTTGCCCGAATCGCGGATGGCCTGCGCCAGCGCGCACGCCACGTCGAACAAGTCGTCGGGCCGCACGGCATGATGCTCATCGGCATTCATGCCCGTGAGCGAGAACATCGGCTCGAAGGCGATGAGCTTGCCCATGGAATACTTGTTTTGGCCTTCCTTCTTCCCCGGACCGACGGCGCGCAGCTTGCGCTGCGTGGCGATCCCCCGGTTGAACTCCACGGAAGAGGCACCTTCGCTGATCGGGTCCGCACCCAGAAGGACAGTGCATTCGGACTTGTCGAAATGCACGCGCGGCACGAGCGCCTCGCCGTAGCACGCGGCGTTCGACTCGACGCGCTCATCCTCGGACAAGTCGTCATAGACGACGTGTTGCATGCCCGGGAAGGCGCGCTTGAACTCTTCCAGCAACGCGACGCGAGCGGGCCCATGCACCGTGGAGGTCACAAGGACCGCGCGGCCACCGGCATTCCTCAATGAGGTCGCAATCTCTTGGTCCAGGGCATCCCAGTCGGGAGTCGACAGGGTGCGGCGATCCTGCGGGCGACGAAAGCGGTCGGGGTCGTACAATTCGAGGAGCGAAGCCTGGCCGCGAGAGCACATCGCGCCCTGGTTGACGGGGCTCGAGGCATTGCCATCGAGCTTGATGGGGCGGCTCAGGCGCGTCTTGACGATGGTGGCACAGCCCGCCTCGCATCCACGACAGGTCGAGGCATAGTACGTCGGTAGGCCCGGGATCACTTCCTCCGGCGCGTTGACATAGGGGATGATCTTTTCAAGCGGCTTCTGGCAACCGGTGAGTCCCGCAAGGACGGCGGCAAAGCCACCCATCTTGAGGAACGTGCGGCGCTGCACGGCTGTCTCGGCAAGGTCCGTCACGCCCAGCGTGTCCGCCGCGTTTTCCAAAAAGCCCTTGGGCTTGGTATTGAAGTCACCCTTGCCTTGGCGCGCGAGCACCTCGGGCGAAAGCTCGTACTCATCCAGGGTTGACCAGATGATGGGCCGGTGGCCGTTTTCTCCCATTCGGGACTCCTGAGGACTGTTCCGATCCGATGAAGCGTTCATCGCGATCAATTGTGGCAGGTATTGCAGTTCATGGATGCGTTCTGGAACATCTTCACATGGTCGATGACACCCGGCCCGGTCTGGCGCGCGAGGTTGTTGTATCCCATCGTCTCCTCCACCACTCGACCGACTTCGCGAGCCGCCGTCATGCGGTCTTCGGACGACTTTTCGGCGTAGAGTCGGTTGAGATCCTCGGCGTTCCAGAATTGCTGGCCCTCGGCGCGGAACCGGGCCGCGAGCGATTGCTCGTCGGGTGTCGGAAGCACGCCACCCGGCTGCCAGAAGTAACTATGGGCATTCAGCATCGTCTCGGTCTGGTGCGCGACGCGCTCGGGGGTGCGCACATACTCGTCGTTGCGATGACAGGTCATGCACCATCCCATGCTCGTGTCCACCCACTGCTTGACGACCTCCATCGTCTGGATCTCGCCATGGCAGGTCTGGCAGGCCACGCCGGCACCGACGTGCTGGGCGTGGTTGAAGTACGCGTGATCGGGCAGGCTATGGATGCGGACCCAGGGCACCGGCTGTCCGTTCTCGTAGTACTGGCGCAGCTTCACGATCTCGGGGCGATCCGTGCGCACGATCGAGTGGCAGCCCATGCAACTGTCCATCGACGGCACCGTGGCATGCTTCGAGACTTCGGCATTGCCGTGGCAATACAGGCAGTCCATCCCGAGTTGCCCCGCATGAAGTGCGTGACTGAAGGCAATGGGTTGCGTGGGCTGATAGCCCTTGTTGTTCGTCAGCTCAAGCGCGCGGAAACCAACCGTGACAACACACACCAACGCGAGCAGGACCAGGCGCCAGCGCCAGCGCTCGAGAATCGCGGTAACAGGTGAGTTCATCCGAAACCCTTCACGACGTGGTCCCCGATGGCGGGCATGCCAGGGGGTTGGGTGACCATTCAGCCATCAAGTCGCACAATGAAAGGGGTATGGCCCGTTCAGGGGGCGTGCGCCAAGTCGGAAAGCACATTCTGTGAAACTTTTCACAAACTAGGGGCGAATGCGCGTCTCGCTTGGCTCATGGCGCGAGAGTGGTCCGTTGCCATGTCCCCCATCGTCAAGGCGATTTTCACAAGACCCTCAACGTGCCGAAAAGGTTGCGGGCAACCGACTTAACCGGCTCACATCGCGTCGCGGAAACAAGGACCTCAAAGGGCGATTCATCGTTATTCCAGATATACTTTGGCTTGTTTGTCTCTTCATGCAACATCCCTGAAATCAAACACACCAAACCCTCCAACCCCGAATCAAATGCCCAATCCAGTATCCCCGCAACCCGTGACATCCAACATGCCTGCCTCCCCCAAACGCACCCTTCCGCTTCTCTGCCTCATCGTCTTTCTTCTCCTGCTCTCCACGGGAACACAGTTCCCCACGCTCAACCCGTTTGGCATTGAGCTGGGTGGAAACGAAGCGCGGCTCGGGTGGCTGTGGTTCTGGTTTGCCCTCCCCCGCGCGTTCTTCGGGCCATTCTGGGCGTCGTTTTCCGACGTCTACGGCCGACGCCCCATCTTTGTTTTGGGCGGGATCGGGATGGTCGCGGGCTCGGTCGTCTGGGCGTTGGCGGGGTCGTTCGAGATGCTGGTCGCCAGCCGCATTGTCGACAGCGTGCTCTCCGCCCAGGCCGTCGTCGCCTTCGCCGTCGTGGCCGACATCACCCCACCGGAAAAGCGCGCGGCCTCCATGGGCCTGCTGGGCGGGGCTGCCAGCCTGGCCTTCATCTTCGGCCCCGGGCTCGGGGCCTTCTGCGCCTCGGCCTTTGACCTGGCCTCGGTGGGATGGCTCAACGCCGGCCTGCAGGGCTCCGCGCTCCTCCTCGCCTTGTTCTTTCTGCCCGAAACCGCGAAGCGGTCGGGGACCCGCGCTTTTTCGCTCCCCATCCTGCGGGCCGACACCTGGTCGCGCCTCGCAACCATGCCACGGGTGCCCCAGCTCCTGCTGGCCTCCTTCATATTTACCATCGGCTACACCCAGTTCAACACCGTCTTTCAACTCGGCATGGAGCGCCGCTTCTCCTTTGACGAGCGCATGGTGGGCGTGGCGTGGATGATCCTCGGGTTCTTCAGTGCCTTGGCCCAGGGTGGCCTCGTGCGCTCCCTCGTCCCACGATTCGGCGAGGCCGGCGTTGCCGTCACCGGCATCCTCCTGACCGCGGCGGGCTTTGTCCTCATGGCGTTCTCGCCGACGACCACCCTCGTTTGGGTGGCGACCGCGTTCCTCGGGCTCGGCGTCGGCATGGCCCTCGCCGCCCTTGCCGGCCTGGTCTCGCGCTCGACTCCCGAAGCGGATCAGGGAATCGTGCTGGGCCTCAACCA
>CAYTRP010000021.1:0-4700 GCA_964440195.1 uncultured Candidatus Sumerlaeota bacterium | reverse complement strand
CCTCACCCAGACGGCGCAGCAGTTGGGCCGGGGCTTTGGCCCGCTTTTGGGCAGCCTCGCCTTCTCCGCCTTTGGCCCCAGGATTCCCTTCATCGTCGCCGGATTTGTGGCGCTTGCCAGCCTCATGGGTTTCTGGCGCCTCGCCAAAAGGAAGTGACGCGTGCCCCAACGGCACGCCAGTCGCCCCAAAAACAAAACCAGCCACCCGGCGGGTGGCTGGTCGTCGAAAAACCTGTCCGGCAACGGCGCTCAGTACGAGCGCATGTTGTAGGCGGGGTAGGTCTGGAAGCTGTCCCCGCCCGTCGGGGTCATCGTGTAGTTGCTCATGGGCGCGCCATAGGCGGTGTTGCCCTGAAGGAACTCGTCGCGGAACAGCGGGAGGCGATCGCCCCAGATCGTGGGAAGCACGAACTCGGGATACATGATCGGCTCATAGTTCCTTGGCACCGGGAAGGGGAACGTGACCACTTCGTAGGCACCGGCCAGCGTGCGGACGACGGCCCAGCCGGTTCCCTTGACCGCACCGACGATGGTCCCGGTGAAGGGCTCCGTGCGGCGCCATTCGCGGGCGATGTTCTTGGGAAGCTCAAGCCAGCCGAGCAGCACGTTCGACGCGCCACGGCCAAGCTTCTCGAACATCTTGTTCAGATCGGAGTTCTGCCGGTAGTGCTCCTCGTCGGCCTGGGCGGGCACCGGGGCCGGCATCGCGACAAACAGCGCAAACGCGCCAAGGATCAGCATCAAGCGGGCAAAGCCAAAGGTCGAACGCATGGGGAAAAACTCCTGATCAGGGTGAAAAATCTTGCCTGCGGCCAATCAGAACACTTCGTCGATGAACGGGAACTCGGAACGCTGGATCGACTGGAAATTGTTGCCGTAAATGTCGATGGGAAAGGTGACCACATCCGCCACGCCAAGCACCGCGCGCTTGCCCGTGAAGAAAATGCCCTCTCCAAGACCCACGATGGTGCCCGAGAGAGGATCCGTGTTCTGGATCTCCTCGTTGATCTCGATGGGGACTTCCACCCAGCAGAACGCGATGTTGCCGATTCCGCGGATGAGCTTTGCCCCAATCTTCGAAGGGTAAGTCAGGCCATGCAAGGGGCCGCGACCGGCCTCCGCCGTTGGGGGTGCCATCGCCAGCAACGCGGCGGCGAAGATCCCCAGAACGATGGCGCGGGTCATGCGGGAGCGGGAAGGTTGCCGTACACTCATCAGATCGTCTCCGACTGGCTGATACGGGGTTACTTGGTCAAGACACGCGACATTCCCCAGCCCGCGAGCGCTGGCGCAACCCGAAAAACTCATCAGCCAAACCTTTTCTCCCCCACCCCTCCCGGGGCCAGCCGCCCCCAAGGGTCCATCCCGGACAAAACCGCGAAATCCCGCACCGAAAGGTCCGCCAAATCAGCCACTTCCGCCTCGGAATGCTGGGAAAGGATCGCCACCGTGCGGCATCCCGCAGCCCTCCCGGCGGCCAGCCCGAACCGCGTGTCCTCGAAAACCACGCACCCTCGCGGATCAACGCCCAGCCGCTCCGCCGCCAACAAATAGGCATCCGGCGCCGGCTTCGTGCGCGCCACGTCCCGGTCACCCACCCGCACCTCGAAATGATCCCCAACGCCGAGCTTCTCCAGCACCACGTCCACGTTCTCCCGAGGCGCGGCGCTCGCCACCGCCATCGGCAACCCCCACTTGGCCGCCCCATGGATAAAAGCCGCCGCTCCCGCCATCAGCGGCACCCGCCCCTCGATCACCATCCGCCGGAAAATCGCCTCCTTGGCATCAGCAATGGCCGCGATGGCGTCGCGGTTTCCCGCCAAATGCGGCATCAACCCACTGATCGCGTCGTAATTCGACAACCCATACATCGTCCTCAGATACTCCTCGCGGGTCACCGCGAGCCCATTCTCCCCCGCCCAGGTCACCCACACATCCGCATGAGCCTCACGCGTGTGCGCCAGCGTCCCATCCATGTCAAACAGCAGCCCCCGGATGGGCCGCCCCAGCCACGAAAGCGCCACCTCTGCCGTCGATTCAGCAGGCCCTGAAATCACTCAACCATCCCCCAGTCCGAGGTCTGCGAGCCACATCAACGCGGCCAACACCGCCAGCATGCCAATCCACAGCACCAGTGCAATGCGGGTCATCTTGCTCGCGCCCTGGTGCTCGTAGTAACTGCGCGGCTTGATGCCCTTGCTGGCAAACGTCGCCACCGCCGCCAAATTCACGCAGATCACATTGATGGCCGTCAGCAGGGCCGCCATGCCCCCCCCGGAAATATTCCCCGAGCCGATGAGCAGCCCCGCACACGTCAGCGGGGGCAGGAGCGCCACCGCCACCATGACCCCCACCAGCGCCGCCGGCACCCCCGTCGTGAAGGCCAGCGCCCCGGCCACCCCCGCCGCCAACGCCAGCACGATGTCCATCACATCCACCGACGTCCGCGAGGCAATCTCCGGCACCGTCGGGTCCACGTCCATGACCATCCCCAACAACAGCGCGAATACAAAGGCGAGCGAGACCCCCACCGTGTTCGTCCACAACGACTTCCTGATCAGCGTCATCTTGCCGAGCGTCGTCCCCAAGGCCAGCGCCATGTTCGGCCCCAGCAGCGGCGCAATCACCATCGCGCCAATGACCACGGCCGTGTTGTCCTTGAGCAAACCCACCGCCGCCACCAGTGCCGAAAGCAACACCATCACGACAAAGGTCGAGTCCAGCTTCGCCCCCCCGGCGAGACGCACCTCCAACTCCTCGATGGCGATGCGCGCGGGAGAGCGCTTCGCCTCCTCGGCTTCGCCCTCCGCCGAGTCGTCCGCCCCCTCCTTCTCCTGCTCGTCTTCCTTCTCCTCTTCCTCCAGCGCGGGATAAACCGCCCCCGCCTCAAAGACGACCATGCGGAACGAATCCTCGTTCTGGAACCGTTCCAGCAGCTTGGAAATCAAAGGCTCGATCTGATAGGCATCCGCCACGATCATCGCCAACATCCCAACCCCCAGGTCATCGGTCCCCTTCCACAGGATCGTGGCCTGAAACTCCTCAATGACCTCATCGAACGCGGGTTTGCTCGCGATGGGAAAGAAGATCTCGATTTGGCGGAGGGCCATGGGGTCGGTCCAGGAGCATGGGACGTGGCGTACCGCCCCTGATCGGACCAAGCCCGCGGCCGCGGGGCAACGGGGCTTGTTGATCTGCGCTCATGAACCCCCAAGGGCCGTGGGTGGCGTCGCCCAGACCTCCCGCCAGAGGTGCTTCTGACATTGCGAAAGCTGTGGCGTGCGGCCGCTCGCTGCCGCTGTTTGCGTTGCAAAGCTTGCTTGCAACGCACCGGCCACCTTTGACCAACACCCACCAACCCAATGTGGCACAGCCGCCCTCGTGTGGCACAGCCACCCCCGGCTGTGCGGTCGGGCCAACAAGCTCAAAGCCAAAGCCCAAGTGGCCCGACGCCGCAAGCTAGCTTGCTAACCAAAAGCGGCAGCAAGCTGCACGCACGCCAAATTCACGCACCCCCGAGCTTGCCTCATCGCGGCCCATTCGGATTGACCGGATTCATTTTCAAACCACAATACCCTATCACTTTTGAGAGGGGAACATCATGGGGACACGAATCGCCTGCTTGTTCCTTCTGACCGCCCTTTCGGTCTGCCAAGCGGAAGAAGTTCCGCCGTGCGACTGCTTCGAAGACGGTGTGTACACCACCGTCAAATCGCTGAATTTCTCCGAAGCGACCTACTGCATCGGCTGGAGCGACGCAATTTTAACGCCTTGGTGCGGCGTCGAGTTTATCTGGGAAGTAGGCTGCCATCATTGATTGCACCACGGCCACCCAAGGGATGACATTGGCACATAGGTCCTCGCACAGTTCCGGCCTATCAAGGATCTTTGACACAGCATGCCCAATTCTGTCTTCCCCTAGTGCAATGAGGTTCCACGGTGCGGAATCAGGTTTGGCGTGCATGAGACTGTTCATGTTGGCTGTGAGGTCACGACCGGGCACTCTTGGGATGCGTTCCTGTGCGGCCTGAATGGCGTCGAACATCCGTGCGAGACCAGGAGCATCTTGGCATTGCCACCCACGATTCCATCGTTCGATTTCTTCCGGGTAGTAGTACAGGTACAGCAGAATGGCGGCTCTTTCGACCAAGGCTCGGACGAGAACATGTGCCCCGAAAAGGTAACCTTGGCGAATCAGCTCCCGAATCGACAACGCGATGCTGAGGGACTGGGCGATAACCTGAGATGCCATTCGCTGATGGTCAGACAGAGGTCGACCGTGCGACAATGGTGCCGTATCTGCATTCTGCTCCATGGCAGACGAGATAATCTGATCAAGGTGGAATAAGAGATTTTGTCCGAGGTAAGGCTCATTATCGGGTGTGAATACTACCGGCCTACCAATCCCTTTTCGGTCAGTCATGATTTATCCCAATCTCAACAATTTAAACTCCAGCGCGTCGCTCAAATCACACCGTCGAGAGTTTGCGGCTGTCGAATCTGCGGTCAAGCTCCAACGGTGCCTCCCATTCCCTTCAATACATTTCGTTCCCTTTCACCCATCTCCCTTCAAACTTCACTCTTCAATCCCCACGTCCCCCATCACGCCCCCCACCTATGCATCATCGCGCCGGGCACTACCACGCCCCTCCAAGGAAAGGGCCGAAATGGCGCCAAGACCACCCTCTCCGCCCACCATG
>CAYTRP010000020.1:1387-17028 GCA_964440195.1 uncultured Candidatus Sumerlaeota bacterium | reverse complement strand
CGAAGGCAGTCGCCGGGCTGCCAGGCAGGAGCCTGGCGCTCCCAGGGTGGATACATTATTTAGAAAATTGATCTATTGCCTTGTCATTCAGTACGCGGACCGCGCCCTTGATTCGCAACACCCCAGATCCCAACTCCCAGATCCCAGATCCTGTCTCCCGAATCCCGACTCCTGAATCCTGCCCTCCTCGACGTCCTCGTCGTCGGTGGCGGCCATGCCGGCATCGAAGCCGCCCATGCCGCCGCGCGCATGGGTTGTCGCACCGCGTTGCTCACCATGGACACCGCAGCTCTTGGCCGACTCTCGTGCAATCCCGCCATGGGAGGCCTCGGCAAGGGCCACCTCGTCCGCGAGATCGATGCCCTCGGCGGCCTGCAAGCCCGCGCCACGGATGCCTGCGGCATTCAATTCCGCCTGCTCAACCAATCCAAGGGCCCCGCCGTGCGCGCTCCACGCGTCCAGCTCGACAAGGACGCCTATCCGCGCTGGATGGCCGGCACCCTCGCCCGTCTTCCAAACCTCGCCATCCTCCAGGGCACCGCCGCCCGCATCCTCGATGAGCGCGGTCGCATCAGCGGCATCGTGACCGAGAGTGGCGAGACCCTCCGTTGCCGCGCCCTCGTCCTCACCACCGGCACGTTCCTCAACAGCGTCATGCACTGCGGCCTGGAGAAATCCGTCGGTGGCCGCGTCGGCGAACGCTCCGCCGACGCCCTCGGCGAATCCTTCCAGCGGTTCGGCCTCGAAGTGGGCCGCCTCAAGACCGGCACGCCCGCGCGCCTGCGCCGCGACACCATCGACTTTTCCAGATGCGAGGCACAAGCAGGCGACACACCCCCGCCTCCCATGAGCCTGCACACGCGCAACCTCACTCTCGAACAGGTCCCTTGTTGGCTCACCCGCACCACGGAGCAAACCCACGCCATTATCCGCGCCAACCTCGACAAGTCCCCCATGTTCCTCGGCCACATCGAGGGCATCGGCCCGCGCTATTGCCCCTCCATCGAGGACAAGGTCGTGCGCTTCGCGGAAAAGCCCACGCACCAGATCTTCCTCGAACCCGAAACCCGCCACGGCGATTCCATCTATCCCAACGGCGTCTCGACATCGCTGCCCGCGGACGTGCAGCTCGCGTTCCTGCGCACGATCCCGGGCCTGGAAAACGTCGAGCTTCTCCGTGCGGGCTACGCGGTCGAATACCTCTACGTTCATCCGCGCCAACTCCACGCGACGCTGGAGGTGAAGGACGTCCCCGGCCTCTACCTCGCCGGCCAGATCAACGGCACCACCGGCTACGAGGAAGCCGCCGGACAGGGCCTTCTCGCCGGCATCAACGCCGCGCTCTCCGTGAAGAACGAAGAGCCTCTCGTCCTTGGCCGCGAGGAAGCCTATCTTGCCGTCATGGTGGATGACCTTCTCACCAAGGACCATCGTGAACCCTATCGCCTCTTCACCAGCCGCGCGGAGTTCCGCCTGCTGCTGCGATGCGACAACGCCGACCTGCGTCTCGCCCGCCACGCACGCCGCATCGGCATGATCGATGATCGGGAGCACGACGAAGTCCTGCAACTGGCCGCTGCCGTCGCCGCCGAAGCGAAACGCCTCGCCGCCGAACCCCTCCGCCACGCGGGCATCGATTGGACCATTGCGGCCGAACGCGGCCTCGAGCGGCCCGACAAGCGCGTCAGCCACGCGCAGCTCCTCTCCCGCCCCGAGATGACCATCGACGACTACGAAGCCATCGCAGGCCCACTCACCCGCCGCCTTGGCGACGACAATCTCCACGCGCGTTACCGCGAACAGGTGGACATCCAGACCCGCTATGCCGGATACTTCGAAAAGCAGGCACGGATGGTCGAGATTGCACGAGAACACGAACACCGCGCCATCCCCGATGACTTTGATTGGGAATCCGTCCCCTCGCTGCGCCACGAGGCCCGCCAACAATTGTTGCGCTTTCGCCCGGAGACCGTCGGCCAGGCCGGCCGCCTGCCGGGCGTCAATCCCGCCGACATCGATGTGCTGCTTGTCGCCCTCCGCCGCTTTTCCGCAACCGCCGGTCTTCGCGCCGGCGCATAAGGCCATGCCCCTTCGCGCTTTTCTTGTCCTATCCGTCCTATCCGTCCTATTCGTCCTATTCGTCCCATAATCCACGATCCCCACCAACGGCGTTGACTTCATTCCGATTTTGTTTCTGGCTTGATCCAGAATTGTGTTCGCATCGCCCCCGACACCGAATAAACTCATGAGTCCTCCATGCAACGTGCCCGTGCCGGATTTGCCGCGTCGATCCTGTGCCTCCTTTCCGCGTCCACCCTCGCGATTGCCCCGCCTCCCGAACCGCAAGTTGTCCCCATGATCGTCCTCGACGTCGAATCCGACGCCGACTCGAACCGCATCGACGACCGCTTGGACGCCACCCTGCGCGAAGCCCGCCGCCGCGGCACGATTGAAGAACTCGAAGCGATGGTCCCCATCGAAGCCGTCTTCACCCGCCAGATCCGTCAACCCGAGATCGATGCCTTCCTCGCCCTCGGTGGCGAGATCGACCACGTCTTCCGTGCCGTGTCCTTCGGCTGGAATGGCCGCCTTCCCTTGGCCGAGCTTCCCCGCGCCGCCCGCGAACTTGGCGACGGTCTCGTGGTGCTTCACGGCCACCAGCCTCTCGAACTGTTTCTCCAAACGGCCACGGCAAACGCGGGGGCGCGCGCCACATGGAGTGGCGCGCGCCTCGGCCTCGCCGGCAACCGGGGGAGCGCCTCCACGCGCATCGCCATCCTCGATACCGGCATTACCGGCAGCCACACGGACCTCGACGGCCGCAGCGCCTTCTGGAAGGACTACACTCCCGACGGCGCCCCGGCTCCGGTCGACGTCCTTGGCCACGGCACCCACGTGACCGGCATCGCACTGGGCTCAGGCGAGGCCCTCGGCGGCGCCGACTCGCCCGACATGACGCTGCGCTACACCGCCAGCGGCAACCTGACCGGCGCGGCCACGGGCATTGCACGATTCAACCCCATCGAGTTTCGCCCCGGACGCACCTACTCCGTCGGCCACGATGGCCTCTGGAATGGCGGCGGCAACACCTCGGTGGGCTTCATCGGACGCGCCGTGGGCTCCACGGGGAACTTCAACACCTATGGCCCGCTCAACAGCATTCCCTCGCCCTACACGATGCTTCCCTTCGACGTCACCGTTCCCGGCCTCTCCGCCCTCCAACCGTACCTGCCCCAGCGCAACCCGGCCACCATCACGACCTATGCGCAGACCGTCACCATCGCCAATTACCACGCGCCCAACGATTCATTCCCCGCCACGAGCGGCGTCGCCCCGCTGGCGGAATGGATCGGGGCGAAGATCTTCACGAATGCAGGCGCTGGCACGACGGAGTACCTCAACGCCGCCCTCGACGACCTCATCGTGATGCGCGAGACACACTCCATCCGCGTCGCCAACATGAGTCTGGGCGTCGGCGGCCCGCCCGAGGCCGGCGCACTCGTCCGCGCCAAGGTGAACACCCTTGCCCTGAATGGCATCGTGCCCGTTGTCGCCGTCGGGAATGACGGACCCAGCGTCAACACCGGAGAACTGGGCCGCGCGGCTCATGCCATCACCGTGGGTGCGACGAACAGCATCAATCAATTGACCAGCTACAGCCAGCCCGGACCCACCTCGGGCCTGGATGGGAGCATGGATTACAAGCCCGACCTCGTCGCCCCCGGCGGATCCCTTTATTATACCACCATTCTCTCGACCGACACCGGCGACGCCGACGCCGCATCCGTCTCCTTCGCGGACCAGCAACCGAATGACCTCGAACCGAGGGCAGGCACCTCCATGGCCGCACCGGTCGTCTCCGGCGCCGCGGCCCTCGTCATCGAGGCCCTCGAGCGCACCGGCCACGTCTGGAGCACCGAGTCCAGCGACTCGGTCTTTCTGGTGAAGACCCTCCTCACCGCCACGGCCACGGAGACCAACCAGCCCCGCGAAGTCGGACTCGCCGTGCCTCCCACACTCCAACGCGCCACCACCAGCTCTCCAATTCCCTATCCCGGCAAGGATCGCGTCGAAGGCTACGGCTCCCTCAACATCGGAGCCGCCGTCCAGGCGGTTGAGAACAATGTTTCGAATGGTTATAGCAACGATCAGATTCGACTGGCCAACACAGGAAATGGGCCGCGGGCTTGGGCCGCGAGGGTAAGCCTGTCGGAGGGCGAGCCCTTCACTGCTGAACTCGATGTTCCCGACAGCCACGACCTCGATGTCCATCTCTATGCCTGGCAGCCCGGCACCAACGGCAATCCCACACTTCTTGCGCAAAGCACCACGGTGGGGACGGGTGCGGACGAATCTCTCGATTACAATCCCGTCGCCACTGGCGAAGCGATCATGGTGGTCAAGTGCATCAGTGGCACGACGATATCGGAGTCGGCGACCCTGACGGTCGGCGAAGTACCCCCGCCCGT
This sequence comes from uncultured Candidatus Sumerlaeota bacterium, assembly GCA_964440195.1. Classification (GTDB taxonomy): domain Bacteria; phylum Sumerlaeota; class Sumerlaeia; order SLMS01; family JAHLLQ01; genus CAYTRP01. The sequence continues at coordinate 12,559 of CAYTRP010000020.1, read as the reverse complement.
CACGCTCATTGTCGAGCAGGTGTCCTCCCCAGCACCGGGGCTCTTTGGGATTGGTGCCCTCCTCCCCATCGACGTGCGCTTCAATCTCGGCGACGTCGTTGTCGACCCCACTGCTTCGCTCGATCTCAATGCAGGGCCCGGCGCCGTGGCCGACTTCGGCAGCATGATCGAACCCGACACCGCCCGCTTCCTCTACACCGTGACCGAAGGCCACTGGATCGATCCCCTCACCTACCCCGGCCTCGACGCCCTCGGCCCTCCCGAAGCCTTCGCGAGCCCCTCCGCCGCGCCCGTTCCCGACCTGACCCTCCCTGCCTTTGGCTCTGGCAACGACCTCGCCGCTTCCAACGTCATCATCGACGGTATCCGCCCGGCGGTCACCGCCATCAACCTTCTTGATCACCGACCTCGACGAAGTCCGCTTCGAAGTCGTCCTCAGCGAACCCCTCGACGGGCTCCCGGACCTCTCCTTGCTTTTCGACCAGGAACTCGACCCCATCATCGGCGGGAAAATCGCCGTCGGCGATCTTCCCTCAACCATCTTCCACATCATCGTCATTCTTGGAGACCCGGACGCCAACGGTGAGGTTTCCCTGGCCGCCGGCACCGCCAACCCCGACGCCGCGGGCAACGCCATGGCCGCGACCACCCTCTCGAATCCCTACACCATTGAAAACCTCCCCGTCGAGCCGGTGCCCGATTTCATTTCTGTCCACTAAAGTGCCACTCAAAACCCTTGACCGCAGGGGCCTCCTCTGACTGACTCCCCGTCCCTTTCGCCCCCCTCCGGGGTGAGCGGGCCATAATACGCCCCATCCTTGGTGCCCGGTCTCCCCCGGCACCCGCCAGAGAGCCGGAAAGATGATCGCACAACGTTCGACAATCCCGAACGTCAATGAAATCAACGAGAAATGGTACGTCGTGGACGCCCAGGGGCTCATCGTTGGCCGCCTCGCCGCCCGCGTGGCCAAGCTCGTCCGCGGGAAGATGCAGGCCGACTACACGCCGCACCTCAACCCCAAGATCCACGTCGTCGTCATCAATGCCGAAAAGGCCATCTTCTCGGGCGACAAGACCAAGACAAAGACCTACTACCGCCATTCCAGGTACCGCACGGGCCTCAAGGAGACCACTCCCGAGAAGCTCCTCGAAACCAATCCCACCGAAATCCTGCGCAAGGCCATCCACGGCATGCTTCCCAAGAACCGCCTTGGCTCGGTGCTCAACAAGAACCTGCGCATCTACGCCGGCTCCGAGCACCCCCACGAAGCCCAACAGCCCGAACCCCTGACCATCAAGACACGTCAGGTGCGCGCCAAGGACTGATGCAGGCCGATGAACGGCGGCCGCGAAGGAGCCTTCGACCTTCGCCGCGCCCACATCTCACACTCGACACTCTTCACCCTCTCTTCCCAACGGAGCGCACTTTCATGGCGGAAAAGCTGGAACAATACATCGGCACCGGACGACGCAAGACCGCGACCGCCCGCGTTTATCTGCGCCCCGGCAAGGGCAAGATGATCGTCAACGGCAAGGACTGGAAGTCCTACTTCGGCGATCGCCCCGCCCTCGACACCTCCATGCGCTCCCCCCTCACCGTCACCGAGAACGCCTCGAAGTTCGACATCATCGTCAACGTCATCGGCGGCGGCCCCAACGGCCAGGCGACCGCCATCCGCCACGGCATTGCCCGCGCCCTGCTCCGCGTCAACCCGGCCAACCGCTTCGCCCTCAAGAAGGCCGGCTTCCTGACCCGCGACCCGCGCGCCGTCGAGCGCAAGAAGCCCGGTCTCCACAAGGCCCGCAAGCGCTCGCAATACTCCAAGCGCTGATCCGCGCTCCCAACGATTCAACCCCACACCCCGGCCCGCCGCCGGGGTGTTTTTCTTTGCCTGACCAACCTTGTCGCGGCGGGGCGCACCTCGCGGATTCGGTGGCATTTTACAGAGAGCGGACATTCCACATCTACGAAACGGATCCATCTGTACGGCAAACGCTCGCGGGAGTCGCTTGAATGGCTCATCAAACCTCCTGAATTCAGCACCCCATGAGACGGACTTCCGGGAAGTTGCCCTGACCGTCTCGCGGATCCGGGAGACGCACCCCTTGAAGGCGGGCACCTCTTGATTCTTTGCCAGTGCGCGGGCGGATACCCGCATCGTGTCCGTGCCGGTCCGTGTATGTCCGTGCGCCGGACATAACACCAAGACACCCCGGAAAACTTGAACAAAGGATCTGACCTTGCAGCCGACCGGAAACTCAGCCCGGAGGGCAAATTCGAATGGCCCCGGGTGTAGCGAAGGGCAACCCGGGGTTGACCCGCGTCACTGCGTCACTCCCCGCCACCCGGCACCAACCAAGAGATCGCGACCTGGAGGACATCATTCCCAAAGTACCCCAGGACGTTTTCAAGGGCGCGATCTCTTCGTTGCCGCTCGCGGGCGTGAGCGAACTTGTCTTGCGCATGCGACAACCCTCGGGCACACTTCGCATCGAATGTTTTCCTCAGGAGGATAAGAATGAAACAGCTTCACCGGATTTCCCTGACCACCGCCCTTGCCGCCCTCGCGTTGAGCCTGATCGTCTCGCCCACAACGCTGGAGGCCCAACCCGGCCAGCAGCGCGGGCGCAACAGTGCCGCCGAAGCGCCGCCCCCTCCCCCGCCTCCGCCCCCCCCGCGTGCACGCGGGCCAGTCGATTCGGACCCGCTGCGCCAAGGCCCGCCCCCCGAGCGCGGACCGCGCGGCCCCGAGGCATCCGCCCCCGGCATGCCCGGACCCGGTGGCCCCATGGCAAATTTCGGCAGCGAGGTCCAACGCTTCTGGGATCGCCCGTCCGCCGCCGAGCGCCTCGCCCTCACCGAGGAGCAGGTCCAGAAGCTCGACGCCAGTTTCAACAAGGCACGCCCCGCCATCGACAAGGGCGAAGCACGCATGCGCAAGGCCACCGAGGTCCTCAACAAGGCCTTCAACAGCGACACCGAGCCCGACATCGCCATGCTCCACTCCACCGTCGAGGAGTTCTCGAACGCCCAGAAGGAAATGATGATGGCCGGCATCGAGCACCGCGCCGCCGTGCAATCCATCCTCACGCCCGATCAAATGAAAACACTGCGCGAGATGCGCCCAACGCGCACGCGTGGCGGCCCGATGATCGAAGGCGGTCCTCGCGCCCTGCCCGACCTGCCCCCGGCGGCTCCGGGCGATGCGCCCGCGGCACCCGAGGGCAAACCGCAGCGCCCCTCGCGCGAGGGGGCACGACGCGAATTGACCCCAGAGACAAACATGAACCGGGACGAGAGGCTGAAAGCCCACGAGGAGCGCGTTCGGTCCATCATCGATAATCGACAGGCTCAAGCACCCGAATAACCAAACTCCAGCCACAAGATCATGACTGAAGGGCGGCGGGCTTTGGCTCACCGCCCTTCTTTTTTGGCACCCTGAATGGTCAGGATATTCTCAAAGTACCCCAGGACGTTTTCAAGGGCGCAAGATCCCGTGCTGCCCTCCTGGGCGCGAGGCGGCGGCACCGCAGGCGTATTGGCCATACGTTGAGGATGCCGCCGCCGAGCAGCAACGCGGAGATTGCGACTTTGAGAATGTCCTGCCTGAATGATCGCCGCTGGTCCATTCAACATGATCCATATACGAACAAGAACCGATCCCCACCGTACGCCAGCGAACGGCCCGGAACCCCACATGGGGCGTCGCACGCCTGCAAAAGCCTGAATTCTTTCGCTTTGTGCGTCGCAAAATCCTGCAGGCGCCTTCGGCATCCACTTCTCTTTGAGGATGTCCACACGGAAAGCCAGCAAGGCTTCCGCGCCACTCACCCAGGAGGGACAACATGAAGGCCTTGAAACTCACCGCCATCGGAGCAGCCGCCGCCGGTGTCGCCCTTGCCCTTGCATTCATCGCCGCGCCGTTGATCGCCCAACCCCAAACTGTCCTCGTCCACCGTGGCCCCGGCGAAGGCCCACCGGCCTTCGCCCTGCACCGCGAGTTCGAGCGCGGCCCCGGCGGACCGGGATTCAAGGGACCCGGCGGACCCGGGCCCCTCGGCCTCGTCACCGAGAGCCTCATCCGCTTCTGGGATCGTCCCGAAGCCGTCGAGCGCCTCGAACTGACTGAAAACCAGGTGGAACTTTTGCAACAGAGTTTCGACCAGTCGAAGCCCATCGTCGAGGAGAACATGCGCCTCATCCACGAAGCGGGCAGGATCCTCGGCGAGAACCTCCGCCCCGATGGCGACCCCGACCTCGACGCCGTGAACAAGGCCATCGACGACCTCACCACGGCGCAGAACGCCGTCATGAAGGCCGCCGCGGCCCATCGCGCCACCGTCCAGACGCTGCTCCTCGACGAGCAACTCGAAACCCTCAAGGAGATGCGAGGCCAGCACCTGCGCCGCTACTCCGTTGACATGCGCGGAAAGGCCATGGAACTGCGCAATGCCGCCCGCCGCATCGCCGAAGACGGTGTCTTCTCCGACGAGGAACGCGCCAAGGTTAGGGAACGCCTCGCCGGGGCACCCGAGCCCTTCCGCGAGCTGGCGATCGGCATCATCGAGCGTGCGGCCGCCCGTGTCGCCGCCGGAGAGGAAATCGGAAGCATCGACGAAGAGCTGACGCCGCCCGAGCTTCCGCGTGCGCGTGCGCTTCCGCCCCTGCCCCCGGACAACGCGCGGGGCACCGACGGCGAAAGGCCCAGAACCCGCCGCTAGAGCGCCTTCATCCCGAAAATACCGGACAACACGGGGCGGCGGGCTTCGGCTCGCCGCCTCTTTTTTGCGCTCACTCCCCGACCTGAAAAAGTCCGATTCTCCGACTCGACACCAGCGCGTCCCCTGCCCCCGCCCGGAACGCCCCGCCGCCGGAGCGTGTCCAACCAAAGGGACGCATTGACGGTCACCCCGCGTCCTGTCGAAATGGCGCCGGACGTTGACATCCTCCGGCATGCTGCTGATGGCCAAACCTCGCAAGCCCGCACCCAAACCCACCAAGCGCCTGTTGCTCAGGCGGCTGTACCGGCGCGGGCGCCTCTATGTCCCGGTTCTTGCCCTCCTCCTGCTCGCGATGGCCGTCACCCTCCCCATTTCGCCCCCATGGCTGGCGGGCTATCTCAGCCGCACGCTCGAGCAACGAACCGGCCTGCCGGTCTCCATCGACGGCGTGCGCCTGCGCGTCATCACCGGCGAAGTCCATCTGCGCGGCGTCACCCTTTGTCCTCCCGGCGACAACACGCCCTTTGTCGTCCAGGAAGTCTTTCTGACCGGCGAGCCCGCCGAGTTGCTGGCTGGAAACGGACGTTGGCCCGCTCACATCCTCATTGACTCGCCCTCGGAGCTGACGCTTCGCCAGCGCGAGGACCGCGTGCGGCCCTCGGGCCCCCTGGCCACATTGATTGACGCGCTCTCCGCCCGTCGCACGCCAACACCTGAAACCGGCCGGGACCAACCTCCCGTCGGCGCGACCGGCACGACGATCCCATCGCCTCCGCGCGCCCCTCACGAGCGTCCCACGCCCGCCGTCACGATCCGCAACGTCCAGATCGCCCTCGATTCCGACCAGCCACTGATCGATCGCGCGCGCCTGTCCATCCAGCGCCTCGACATTCCGCAGCGCATCGCCGCCGCCGAGCCCTTCACGGTCAACTACAACGGCATCGCCACCGCGGGCCTGTCCGAAGAGTTCGCCGGCACGCTCGTCTATTCTCCCGCCATCCAGCGCATCTCCCTTCGCGCCCGCCTCGGCGGCATCAAGCGCGACGCCCGCGTCAGCGGCTTTGGCGACGTTCACCTGGCGGCCCGGGGCCTGGACCTGACGTTCGCCGCGCAGGAGAACAACCCGGGCGACTGGCAGGTCAGTCTCGACCAGGAAATCGAGCGCCTCGAAATCGCCGAGATGCGGACCGGAGGAGAGCGTTGGGTCGAGCACAACCTCGTCCTGCGCGCTCGCGGCCTGTGGCAATCGCGGCGCGAGCGCATCAGCGAGGCATCGCTCTCCCTCGGTGGAGGAGAGATCGACCTCGCCCTCTCCGGCAACGTGCTGCTCGACAGCGACCTGAACGGCGAGGCGCGCCTGCTCCTGCGCCGCTTCCCGGCACCCCTGATCGCCATTGGCCAGCGCCTCGCGCGCGACGAGGGATTCACCGTCTCGCGCCGCAATGACTCCCGGCTCCTCGTTGACGTGGCCGTCGAGGGACCATTTGCAAGATTGGGCGACGTCAATATCGACGGGGATGTCCAGGTCGCCGGGTGGTCGTTCCAGCGCACCGGTTGGCCCGAGGAGATCCTCGTCCAACAGGCGCGCGGCAGCATCACCAACTCGACACTCGAACTCTCCGACATCCGGCTCTCCTCCGGCACCCTCAATGCCTCGGGCCGCGTGCGCTTCCCGGTAACCATCCCGGAAAACGAGACACGACCCGGCACCCTCGAGCTGTCCCTGCGCGGCACTCCGGAAACCGCCTTCGACTTTCTCCGCGCCCACGGAATCACGCCCGCCGTCATCACCGCGGCAACCGTCCCGCTCGCCATCAACCTGCGCTCCGCCTTTGTCGTCGGGCGCATCGGCGGCCTGCTGGAGCCCATGACCGATCCCGAATCCTTTTCGGTCGATGGCGACGTCAGTTGGGGCGAGGGCATCATCCTTCTCGACCTGATCCCCGGCACCATCCATGTCGATGCCGGGAGCCTGGTGTACAACAACGCCGGCGTGACCGTGGAATCGGTCTCCCTGCGCCACGAGAATGTCGAGGCGAGGCTCTCGGGCAGCCTCAACGTCGCGGCTCCCGGCATCCTCGAGCATCCCGCCTACGCGGCGACCATCGGCACCACCGGCCCGATTCGCGAGATCCTCGACCTCGTCCGCTCGCAGATCGCCCTTCCGCCCGAGCTGGACAGCGTCGCCGGAAACATCCATGTCGATGGCCAGGTCTCGGGCGTGGCCGCGCCCGGCCAGTGGCCACGGTACGACCTCCGGACGCGCATCAGCCAGGGTGAGGGCATCGTTACCTTCCAGATCAACCCCGTCCAGTTCAGGGACCTGGAAACCGAGATGCGCATCACCAACGAGCGTGTCGAGGTCCTGCATCTCGCGACGCGCGCCCACGACGACACCCAGGCCACGATCGGCGCCACCATCGATCGCGAGGCCATGCGCGCTTCCTTCGACGCGACGACGTCGCTCGAGACCATTACCCACATTGTCCCACACGAAGTTCGCGACATGGTCATGGCGGGGGCGGCGCACGCCGGGGGCCACGTCTCCCTCGAGGCGCAAAAGCCTCTGCCCGACAAGCCAGACGTGGCCCTTGCATGGATAGCCGCACTTGGCGACAGGGCCAACCACCGCATCCATGTCATCGACGAGGCGGCGCTGAGGCTTCGCATCGCCGCGGAGATCGAGACGCTCGAGCCCGCCACCCTCTTCCATCGCTCCTTCCCGCACCGCGTCGACAACATTCGCGGCAGGGTGCGCGCCGACGAACTCGGGTTCATCATCGATGGCATTCCCGGCCGGTGGGGCAATGCCGAGGATGTCGTCGTCAGCGGACGCGTCACCCTTGGGCACATCGGACCCGTCAACATCGCCTTCGAGGCCGTCGCCGACGATCTCGACATCAACGACTGGCTCCACGATTGGGGAGGGCGCGAATGGGCACAGGCACCCGAACTCCTCCGGCCGCCTCCCGCACAGCCGGCATCCGCCACCGGCGGACAGCAGCAGGCGCAGCAGCCCCCACCGGCACCGAGGCTTCAAACGACCATCAACGGCCACCTGCGCCTGGGCCGCACGCGGTTCCTCTCCGTGCGTGGCCAGAATGTCGCGGGCGACATCGATTACGAGGTTTGGCGCCATGGGGACAATCGCCTGCGCATCAACATCGACGAGGCCGGCATCTATGGCGGCTCCGTCAAGTCCACGTCGGTGCTGCTCTTCCCCGAGGAGGGACTTCCTCGCATCCGCTCGCATCTCGAGGCGACCGATGTGGGCATCAACGGCTTCCTCGCCGACCTGCGCCAGGACAAGGAGCAGACCGTCGGCCTCTTCACCGGCAAGGCCACCCTTGATGGCGCCATCGGCGACTATTCCACGTGGACAGGTTCCGGCGAGTACTTCATCCACGAAAGCAAGTTCATCGGCGACCAGGTCCTCATCGTCCTGAGCCGCGCGCTCCGGTTGGGCTTCGAGCAAACGCAGGCCAACACCACATGGCGCGGAACCGGCACCTATCGCGACGAGGTCGTCTCCCTTCCCGACATGCGCATCAACAACGCCGAGTTCAACCTCCTGGCCAATGGCACCGTCGGCTTCAATGGAGCCCTCGACTTCCGGATCTCCGTCGAGTTCCTCGGAAACCGCATCGAATGGATTCCCCTGGTTCGCCACTTCGCGCCCTACGTCAACCGCCTCACGGACTTCTTCGTCAGCGCCCGCCTCGAAGGCACCGTCTATGAACCGTCCGTGCGCATGGTCCCCCTTCAAGTGGACCTGTTGCGCCCCCTGAATGGGCAGGCGGCCACGCCATGACATGGCTCGAACAACTCGCAGACGAACTCGCGCGGCGCCGCGAGCAGCATCTCTTCCGCTCCATCACGCCCATCGGGCAACTCCACGGCCCCGAGATCCAATGGAAGGGGCGCGTCCTCCTCAACTTCTGCCACAACGACTACCTCGGCCTCGCGCAGGAGCCCGCCGTGATCGACGCCGCGTGTCGCGCCGCCCGCGAATGGGGCACCGGCTCCTCCGCCTCGCGCCTCATCACGGGGTCGTCGCGCCTCGCGCGCGATCTCGAACGGGACATCGCCGACTTCAAGCGCGCCGACGCGGCGCTTCTCTTTCCGACGGGCTACCAGGCAAGCCTTGGCGTGCTCGGCACCCTCCCCACGCGCGGCGACGTGATCTGGCTTGATCGACTCGCCCATGCATGCCTCGTCGAAGGCGCCCGCCTCTCCGGCGCGCGCATCCGCGTCTTCCCCCACAACGACACGGGTCGCCTCGCGCAACTCCTGCGGAACGAGCCGACGCCCGGACGCCATTGGATCGTCGCCGACGGTGTCACCAGCATGGACGGCGACATCGCGCCCCTGCCCGCGCTGCTGGAACTCGCTCGCCGGCACGAGGCAATCCTCGTGATCGACGACGCCCACGGCACCGGCGTTGCCGGCGCGTCCGGCCGCGGAACGGCGGAGCACCACGGCATCTCCCCGCGCGAGCATCCCGCGCATCTCGTCACGATCTCGACGCTGAGCAAGGCCCTCGGCTCCCAGGGCGGAGTCGTCACCTCGGCAGCGGTCGTGCGCGACGCCCTTGTCAATCGCGCGCGCTCCCAGATCTACACGACCGGCCTCGCGCCCGCCTCCATCGCCGCGGCGCACGCGGCCCTCACGCTCCTCCGCGACGACCCTGCCCGCGTGCAAGCACTGCAGCAGCGCGCCCTCGCCACGCGCGGGCGACTCGCCGCCTCGGGACTCGACACCATGACCAGCCAGACGGCCATCATCCCCATTCGCATGCCCGACGAAGCCACCGCGCTCGAATCCTCAAGGCGTCTCGAAGAGGAAGGACTCCTCGTCCTGGCCATCCGTCCGCCAACAGTCCCCAGGGGCACCAGCCGCCTGCGCGTCACCGTCAACATGCTGCTCGACGACGCGCGCCACGCGCGCGCCGTCGAGACGCTCCTGCACACCCTTGTTCCCTGATTCCTACGAGGAGACGTGCAGGCGCTGCGCCGTCACGATGTAGGCGCCTTCCTCGGCACGTTCCACGATGCCCTGCACCTGGATCTCGGAGCCGGGCTTCAGCTCGCCAAGCCCCTCGAGTCCCACCTTGAGTGGATTCCCGTCCGCATCGGTCACCTGCACCGTCGCGGTCATGCGGCCAACCTCCCCCGGCGGCGCGCAGCAGGCGTCCCACGGCCTGGGGCAGCCATCGGTGCAGAACGGCAGTTCAAGGTCCGACACCACCATCACGGCGCGTTCCGCGATGAACGGATTGGCCCGCCCGGCGACCGCCGCCACGAACGTGACCTGGTCACCCTTCTTGGCGGAAGACTTCACCGCGAGCAGGCTCGCGACACCGGCAAGCGGCTCTGCCGAGAACAAGTCCGCGGGCAGCGCCACGGCCCGCTCCACGGCAGCTTCCGTGGCGCGGGTGGCGGCCTGCCCGGACGCTTCCTTCTCGCAGCCCGACAGACACGCGCTCCCCAGCACAATCGCCAACAGTGCAATGGTACCCTTCATGATGAACACCTTTCCGGGTGTGAAATGGACTTTTTCAAATCGCCTTGAGCGCCGACGGAATCGGAAGCCGAAGGCACTGAAGCGCCGGCGGGATCGAACCGGCGATCCCCACCAGCAGGCCGGCGAACAGCCCGAGCGCGACGGCGCCCGAATCAACCGACAACCGGAACACTCCCATCGAGAAGCGCACCGCCACGCCGTCGAGCAGGAGCCACGCAACCAGGCACGCGATCAACGCGCCCGCGCTCGCCGCCAGCACCGATTCCTGCATGATCGTCACCACGATGGCCCGGCGCGGATAGCCCAGCGCCTGCAACATGCCGACCTCCCGCGTGCGGGCCGCAAAGGCCGTGTACAGCGTGTTCAGCCCACCCAGCAGTCCCGCCATCGCCATCAACACCGCCGTCCCCCAAACCATCCAGCGCACGGGGCCATAGAACCGCTGGAGCGACGCATAGTAGTCGGACTCCGCCATCACCGTCACTTCGAGATCCAGCCGCGTCTTCGCCCACGCGTCCATGTCCGCGAACTCGGCGTTCCCCAACGTTGCCACCACACAGGACAGCGTGTCTCGACGCGCGGCCACCTGCAAGTCCGTCAACGGCATCCAGACTTCCCCCTCCATGACCGTTCCCGGCGCGCGAAAGCGGCCGACAATCTCCCACGGGCGATCGTCAAACCACAGATGGCTCCCCACCGTCACTTCCCCGCCGTTGACGCCCATCTTGTCCGCCGCCAGCATGCCGGCCATCACCTCGTCGTGCCCGGCCCGCGGCGCGCGCCCCTCGACAATCTCCACCTGCGGGTACACGAGAAACGCGCCGGGAGCGACGCCGCGCAGCATCGCGCGCATCTCGTTGCGTCCCTCCGCGTCGCCGCCCATCACCACCGCCATGTGGATCTCCGGCGACACGAACGGCACGCCCA
>CAYTRP010000020.1:0-1377 GCA_964440195.1 uncultured Candidatus Sumerlaeota bacterium | reverse complement strand
CTCCTTCAAGCCACGTACGCCGCCGGTCAACTGCCCCGGCACTCCGGAACCGACCTGGCTGCGCTCGATGCTCTCCTCGCTGCCGACGCCCAGCACGATCACATTGCGGTTCCCGGGAGAAACCGCCATCGAGCGCGCCATCCCCTGCACGAAGGCCGCCGCCGCCACGACCAACAACACCACCAACGCCGAGCCCCCCACCGTCGCCGCCAATCGCAACGGCGAGCGCCCGAGGTTGCGCACCGCGTAGTCAAAGGGAAGCAGCTTCAGGTTCATCCCCATCGTCTCCTCACACCGATCGGAAGCACGACGCGATCTCGCGCCGGCTCGCCTGCCACGCCGGGAACAGCCCGGCGACAACTCCCACCACCGCGCAAAGGAGCAGCCCCACCAGGACGGTGCCCCATCCGGTGTCCACGTTCACGCTCAACCCCTCGACCGAGAAACTGAACGTTCCCCAATGCAACACGCCGATGGCGACCGCGAGCCCCAACACGCCCCCCAGAAGGCTCAGCACCGCTCCCTCGACGATGATCAACCGCGCGATCAGGCCGTGCGAGAATCCAAGGGTCCGCAGCACCGCATGTTCCTTCACGCGCTCCTGCACCGAAAGCAGGATCGCATTCGCCACGAGCGCAAACACCGTCACCAGCGCCCCCCATCCCAGCAGCCGCGCAAAGCCCACCAGCTCGACGAGGTCCTTCGCCGCCCGCGCCGTGAAGGCCTTCTCGCTCGATGTCGATGTCGGCTCGGGCGAGTGGCGGAACAACTCGTCGATCGCCGCCGCCGCCACGTCGATCTCCCGCGGATTGCGCACCTTCACGTTGAACTGCGTCACCACGCCCACGCGGTTTCCCGCGCCGCGCTGGATGAACTCCAGGTGCGTGTACGCCACGTTCTGGTCCTGCGGATGCGGCGAGGACACGATCCCCGCCACCATCACGCGGATGCCGCCGAGGTCGATCTGGTCCCCCACCTTGAGCCCGCGACGCTGCGCCAGCCGGTCCCCCACCAGCGCCGCGTCGCCGCGCTTCTTCCAATCCGCCACCGAGCCCGCCACCACCTTCATGTCCCTCATCACGCCCCGCTCGAAGTCCTCCGCCGGCACTCCCCGGAACGTGACCACATCGAGCGACGTGCGGCAGTTGTTCACCACGATCTTCATGGGCACGACGCTTTCCACGCCCTCCAGCTTCGCGATGCGCGCGCCATAATCCTGGGGCAACTGGCTGCTGAACGGGCAGTAGCGGTTCTCCCGGTACACCACCAGCGTCGTGTCCGTCGCCGTCCGCTCCGTCGCGAACCGCACCCCGTGATGCATGGCCTGCACCGCGTAGAAGAGGAACATCGCGAGCGCCACGCCCCCCAACGTCAACC
>CAYTRP010000019.1:15708-17462 GCA_964440195.1 uncultured Candidatus Sumerlaeota bacterium | reverse complement strand
CGCTGCGGCGCCCCTCTAGATGGCCGTGTTCTCGCGAGGGCGTGATGACCGGGATGTGCGGATCGTGATAGTCAACCAGCGCGCCTCGGGCCTCGAAGAGATCGATCAACTTGAGGGTCGGGCTCTCGCGCTTGTCGTCGACGTCGGCCTTGTACGAGAGGCCCATCATGAGCAGCCGACTTCCGCGAAGGGCTTTGCTGATAGAGTTGAGGGCTTCGATCGTTTTTTCCACGACATAGTAGGGCATGGCGGTGTTGATTTCGCCGGCCAACTCGATGAAGCGGGTCGTGCTGTCGTATTCGCGGGCTTTCCATGTCAGGTAGAAGGGATCGATGGGGATGCAATGCCCCCCCAGCCCCGGGCCGGGATAGAACGGCATGTAGCCAAAGGGCTTGGTCTTGGCCGCGTCGATCACCTCCCAAACATCAATGCCCATGCGGTCAAAGACGATCTTGAGTTCGTTGACCATGGCAATGTTGACGGAGCGGAAGATGTTCTCCACCAACTTGGCCGCCTCGGCCACGCGACAGGAAGCGACGGGGATCACCTGGCGGACGACGGCCCCATACAGGGCCACGGCGCCTTCGAGGCACGAAGGCGTCAATCCGCCCACCAGCTTCGGAATGGTGGTGGTGTCGTACTTTGCGTTGCTGGGGTCTTCGCGCTCGGGGGAATAGGCGACCATGAAATCGCGCCCGGCGGTCAAGCCACTCCCCTCCTGCAACACGGGGACCAGGACTTCCTCGGTGGTGCCGGGATACGTGGTCGATTCGAGCGACACCAACTGACCCGCGCGCAGGTGCGGGGCGATGGCCTCGCAGGTGCCGCGCACGTAGGTCATGTCCGGCTCGCGGTTGCGCGTGAGGGGCGTTGGAACACACAGGATCAGGGCGTCGCATTCCCGGACGAGGGCAAAGTCGTTGGTGGCCGTGAAGCGCGGGGAGCCTGCGAGTTCCGCCACCCGCTCGGGCCCGATGTGGCGGATGTAGGTGCGCCCGGCCCGGAGTGCGCCGATTTTTACGGGATCGATGTCGAAGCCCGTGACGGGAAAACCGGCCTTGTGAAAGGCGAGCAGGAGAGGCAAGCCCACGTAGCCAAGGCCAATGATCCCCACGCGCGCCTTTCGCGAGGCGATCATTGGAAGAAGGATGGAGGCAGGCGAGACGTGTTCCACCTGTTGCGGCTCCCGGCGGAGGATGAGAAGCAGATTCCCGATGAGTCATTGCCAAGGGCAAGGCCAGCGTTCCGAGGGGAGTGAGAGACTTTGGGTTCATTGCTGATGGCGCTGGCGATGTCGCTGGCCTTTGCCGGTTTTCCGCTCCTGCTGCCGCGAAATTGGCGGGCGCCACTGATGCTGCAATCGATCCATTCGCCGGACGGGACGGTGGTCTGGTGGCTTGCGTTGTCGGGTGCGCTGGGATTTCTCTGTGTCGGAACGCTTTTGCTCGTGGTGGGGATGGTTGGATTCCCACCGCGCGAGGTCTTCGTCGGAGTCACGATCCTGCTGGCGGGTGTCGCGCTCTGGCGCGCGTCGACGGAATTGGTGGCGTTGGGCCGGGGTTCCGCCGAGCCGCCTTGGGAGACTCTGTTCATCGCGCTGCTGCGCGTCGTGGCGCTCGGCGCGGTCGGCTTGCTCGCGTGGATGACCGTCCAGCCGTGGCTGGAGATCGACACGCTGACGTATCATCAATCCGTCCCGAAGGCATGGTGGAATGAAGGGCGACTTTTTGCCGTGCCGTTCGAGGCCCACTCGC
>CAYTRP010000019.1:0-15698 GCA_964440195.1 uncultured Candidatus Sumerlaeota bacterium | reverse complement strand
ACTCGCATTGGCACTTCCTGTCGGACATCGTCAATGTGTGGTCGTTTGCTTTGCTGCCTTCGGACACGATTGCGCCCAAGTTGCTGGAGCTGGTGCGCTCGTTGCTCGCGGCGTGCGCGGCGGCGGGAGGCGCGACGTGGCTTTACGGGCGGCGCGCGGGAGTGGTGACAGGCGTGATGGTTCTGTTGTTCACGGAGATGTCACGCTATGGGACGACGTCGCATGTGGATGTGGGGATGGGATTGTACGCGACGGTGGGTGTCCTGCTGCTGGCGGCATGGTTGGCGAATCCACAACGGATTGTGCTGCTCGCCGTGGGGTCGCTGGTGCTGGGCGGTTGCGCGGCGGTCAAGCAAACCGGTGCGGTGACGGTGGTCGCGGGCCTTGGAGTCGTCGGCATCCTGCGCCTCGTGCAGATCGCGCGATCCCCGGAGAAAACCGCCTCTTCACGCATGGCATTGGAACTCGCGGCACTTGTTCTCCCGGCATTCCTCGTCATTGCACCATGGATGGCCAAGAATGCACTTTTCACGGGGAATCCGTTCTATCCGTTTCTCTCAAGGTTCTTCGCGATCAGGGAAGATGCCGCCATTCCCCTCGTGCATTTCATCACTTATTACCCGGATCAACAAACACTGGCGGAGCGGCTCCTCCCCGGCGGTGCCCAGGTCGCGGCGTTCAACTCCAACAGCCGACTCAACAACGCGAATGGCTACGTGTTCATGACGTTTGCCGCGCTGCTGCTGTGGTTTATCCATCGCCCCGGAGCCCGAAGTGCAAGATTGAACGACGAGGCAGCGTCGGCAACCGCGCGCCTCGCGCCAATGCTGGTTCTCGCGGCGACGGTCCCCTTCTTCCTGCAAGCGCCCTTCTTCCGGTTTCACGCGCATCTTTACCCGCTCGCGGCGATGGTGTTCATCGGCGAGGCGGATCGCCTTCTCGCCCGGTGGAGTCCGTGGCTTCCGATCATCGCCTTCGGCGCGCTGATTGGCTGGTCGGGACGAGAGTTCGTGAGTTACAACACGTATGACAACTTTGGCCCTCGCCGGCTTGAGGGCCCGCACGCGGGGGTGACGCTGACGCCCGGAGCCGTGGAGGAGTATTATCGCAGGCTGGCCCCCGCACAGCAAATGGTCGCATTTCTCAACGAGATCCTCGGGCCGGAGGACCGGCTGCTGCTGACCTTCGAGGACATCAGCACGCCGTTGCTCAACGCGCGCTTCATTCCAAACGTCCCCTGCGTGATGCAGCCCGCGATCCAGACGATGGATGGCCTCGGCTGGGATGCCGGGCGCATGGCGAGGTACCTGGCCCGCCACGGCGTGTCGCACCTGGCCATCGAGGACCGTTATGACCCCGGGCCTGACCATCCGTTCATGACGGGATACCTGACGCGGACGCGCCGGGATGAAGGGGCCGGGATCACGCTGTACCGGTTCGACGCGGAGGGGCGCATGTGACCTTGCCCCGAGTCCCGCCGTGAGGCTGACATGCCCCCCGGCAAGTCCAGATCCCCATGGTTTGAGGTACATGCATGGCTCGCAAGACGGTCACTTTGGCTTATGGCGACGGCATCGGGCCGGAAATCACCGCGTCGGTGGTGGAGGTCCTGACGGCGGCGGGCGCGGAGATCGACTTTGACCGCATCGAGGTGGGGGAAAAGGCCTATCTGGCCGGCAACAGCACCGGAATCCCGCAAAGCGCCTGGGACAGCCTGCGCGCCAACAAGGTCCTGCTCAAGGGCCCCATCACCACCCCGCAGGGGGGCGGCTACAAGAGCCTCAACGTGACGATCCGCAAGACGCTGGGCCTGTACGCCAACGTGCGTCCGTGCGCCAGCTTCCACCCCTTCGTCGAAACGCGCCACCCAAACATGGACCTGGTGATCGTGCGCGAGAACGAGGAGGATCTCTACGCCGGCATCGAGCACCGCCAGACCGACGAGGTGATGCAGTGCCTGAAGCTGATCAGCCGTCCCGGTTGCGAGCGCATCGTGCGCTATGCCTTCGAGTACGCGCGCAAGAACAACCGCAGAAAGGTCGCGTGCTTCGTGAAGGACAACATCATGAAGATGACCGACGGACTGTTTGCGCAAGTCTTCAAGGAGATCGGCGAGGAATATCCCGAGATCGAGGACAGCAAGTGGATCGTGGACATCGGCGCCGCGCGGCTTGCGGACACGCCGAGCATCTTCGACGTGATCGTGATGCCGAACCTCTATGGTGACATCCTCAGCGACGTCGCCGCGCAGATCACGGGCTCGGTGGGCCTGGGTGGATCGGCCAACATCGGCGATTCCTGCGCCATGTTCGAGGCGATCCACGGCTCGGCGCCGGACATCGCGGGGGAAAACCTCGCCAACCCGTCGGGCATGTTGTTGGGCGCGGTGATGATGTTGGTGCACATCGACCAACCGGAAGTGGCGACGCGCGTGCACAACGCGTGGCTGAAGACGATCGAGGAAGGCATTCACACCGGCGACATTTTCCGCGAGGGAAACAGCCGCAAACGCGTCGGCACGAGTGAATTCACCGGGGCCCTGTGCGAGCGCCTCGGCCAGTCGCCCGATGTGTTGCCGGCGGTCGCCTACGCCCCGCGCGTGGAACGCCAACGCCTCTCCGAGACCATCCACCTGCCCCGTCCGCGCGCGCGCAAGGACCTCGTCGGCGTCGACGTGTTCCTCGATTGCCACGACAAGACGGCGGAAGAGATCGCCAACGCGCTCAAGCCGGCCGGAGGTCCGGAATTCGAATTGGTCGTGATCACCAACGGCGGGGCAAAGGTCTGGCCCGATGGCTATCCCGAGACGAACAAGGTGGATCATTGGCGTTGCCGCTTCCGGTCGCTGTCAGGCGATTATTTGACGACTCACGGCGATATCCTGACGTTGCTGGCGCGAATCCACGCGGCGGGGTTTGACTTCATCAAGACCGAGCACCTGTGCAACTTCGACGGCAAGCCGGGGTATTCGCTGGGACAGGGAGAATAGATTCGTTCCGCGTTCTACGTTCTTCGTTCTTCGTTTGCACGGACGAACGAAATTTCAGCGCGGCCCGTCAGAAACCCCCTGCCCGAAGTGGCGTCGCCACCAACGCAGAACGAAGAACGCAGAACGCAGAACATAGAACGAAGAACGAAGAATGTAGAACGTAGAACATAGAACGAAGAACGAGGAACGAGGAACGGCCCTTATGTCCGAAGCCCCCCCATTTCTGACCGATCCCGTTGACCAATTCGCGCTGTTGATGGCGCTCGCCGCCTTTGTCTTCGCCTTGGGAGAGGTGAAGGCGTTCGCGCGCTTCTTCAACGTGATGCCGCCGCTGGTGTTCTGCTATTTCCTGCCGATGATCTGCACGTCGCTGGGAATCCTGCCGGCGGAAAGTCCGGTTTATCCGATGATGAACCGCGTCATGCTGCCCGCGGTGCTGTTGTTGTTGCTCATCTCGGCGGATATCCCCGCGATCCTGAAACTGGGGTGGACGGCGATTTTCGTCATGCTGGCGGGAACGGTTGGGATCATGGGAGGCGGCGTGATCGGCTATGCCCTCTTCAGGGGCTTTTTGCCCGACGGCGGATGGATGTCCCTCGGGGCGTTGTCGGCGAGTTGGACGGGTGGGTCCGGCAACATGTTCGCCGTGCGGTCGGCGCTGGACATTCCCCAAACCCTCTTCGCGCCGGTGATCCTGCTCGATCCCCTCATCGCCTATTCGTGGATGGGGCTCTTGCTGGCGCTCTCCGGCTCGCAACAGGCGTATGCGCGCCATGCCAAGGTGAATCCCGCCTTGCAGGAAGCCCTGCATGCCCACGCCGAAAAACACGCGCAGGGTCCGCCGCTTCCCACCGCCACGAGCCATCTCATCATCATCCTCGGAGCGGCGCTGTCCCTCGGCGCCCTGATGATGGCCTTTGGCGCGACGCTCCACGGCTGGCTTGCTCCCGCGCGGGCCGCCGTTCCCATGCTCAAGGACGTGCTGACGGTGAGCACGCTGGGAATCGTCCTCGTGACGACCCTGGGAATTGTCCTTTCCTTCACCCGGGTGCGGGAATTGGAGCAGGTGGGCGCGTCGCGCATCGGCTATGGATTGCTCTTTCTCCTGCTTCCGGCCTTTGGCGCCCAGGCGGACTTGCGCCAGATCGGAAGCGCGTTCGGGTTCTTTCTGGTGGGCCTCTCGATGATCGCCGGTCACGCCGTGATGATCGTGTTGGCGATGCGATTGCTGCGGGCACCGCTGTTTTTCGGAGCCGTTGGCAGCCAGGCCAACGTCGGCGGTCCGGCGTCGGCGTCACTCGTGGCGGCGGCCTACGCGCCGGCCCTCGCGCCGGTCGGTGTCCTTCTTGGCATCCTGGGAGGGATCATCGGGACGTATGCGGGACTGGCGACGGCGTTCATGATGAAGGCGGTGGCGGGGTGAGATGAATTGTGAAGCGGGAATTCAGAATTCAGAAAAAAACTTCCTTTTTTCTGAATGACCGCGAATTGCATGCCCCGGACTTCCGGCGAAATCATCCGTCCGTGCCTGTTCGTGTTTTGTCCGTGCCTGGAATCACCGCGGCAACCCATCACCTTAACAACTCGTTCAGCCGCTTCTTGATGCGCGCGGCGGTCTTGTAGTCCTCGCGGTTGACGGCCTCGATCTGCAGTTGGTGCAACTGGTCAAGGTCGGTCATGGACTCGATGTCGAGGCGCGGAGAGATGTCCACGACCTTGGCGGGGCCACGTTTGGCCGTTGATGAGGCGGACCTCTTGGTGCCCTTGAAGAATCCAGCGACTCCTGTCCGTTCGCGCACGCGCGCCATCAGGTCGCTGTCGTAATAGACGGTGCGGCCGCCCCAGTTGTCGGACTTGTCATAGACGGGCATGTGCTTGATGCGCTCCTGCTCCATCAGGCATGCCTGGAAGCCGAAGATGCCGATGAGGAAGAGGAAGGTGCCGACCCGGCCAAGGAAGGGTAACTCCACCCCAAAAAATCCCGCGATGCAGATCACAACGGCCAGCATGATGCCGATGCGGCACACGTTTTCGGTGACGATGCGAGGGTCCATGCGGAGCGAGAAGAAGGCGCGCACGAGCCGGGCGCTGTCCATGGGGAAGAGCGGGAAGAGGAGATTGAACAGGGCGAGCATGGTGTTCACCGACGCAAACCACCACAGGCACACATAGGCGAAGCCATACCAGTCGGGGCCCCCGGGGCGCGGCAGGAACCACAAGGCACCATTGCCGGCGACGGCGAGCACGACGCTGACCGCGGGACCAAGGGCCACCACGATCAGTTCGGCGCGCGGCGAGGTCGCGCCACCGGAACCGTAGGCGATGCCGCCGAGGGGCCAGAGCAGGATTGTCTCGGTCTCCCCGCCGACGAGGTGATTGCCCCATGCGTGGCCAAGCTCGTGCGCGAGCACGGAGAAATAGAGCAATCCGATCGCCGCGACGGCGAAGAGGAGGCTGAAGACCGTGAGTTGCTCGCCCAGGAAGTTCAGCGCCATGAACGGCAGCAGGATGACGAGCAGCAGGTGAACACGGAGGGGAATGCCGAAGACGCGCCCGGCGGGGAGTGTCTTGGTGAGCAACCATTTCAGCGAGTCGAGGATGGCGGTCATGGCAAAAGGGAAACCCGGCGGAGACGTTTCCGCCGGGTTATGGACCAGGGTGCCTTGGGCTTCAAACGGTAATTCGAAGCCGGTGGGACCTGCCTATGCCTCATCGAGGGCTTCGATGCCGGGGAGCTTCTTGCCCTCCAGAAATTCGAGGCTCGCGCCCCCGCCGGTGGAGACGTGGCTCATCTTGTCGGCGAGGCCGAACTTGGCGACGGCCGCCGCCGTGTCGCCCCCGCCAATGATGGTCACCTTGTCCTTGAGCGACGCCATCTTCTCGGTGATCGCCTTGGTTCCCTTGGCGAAGATGTCGATTTCAAAGACTCCGACGGGGCCGTTCCACACGATGGTTTCGGCCTTGTCGAGTTCCGCGGAAAGCGCGGCGACGGACTTGGGGCCGATGTCCACGGCTTCCATGTCGGCGGGGATGGCGTTCAGGTCCACGATCTTCGTGTTGGCATCGGCGGCGAACTTGTCGGCGACAAGGCCGTCGACGGGGAAGATCACCTTGGCGCGGGAAGACTTGAATTCCTCGAGCAGGGACTTGGCCGTCTCGAACGCATCCGCTTCGTAGAGGGACTTGCCGATCTCGTGGCCCATGGCCTTGGCGAATGTGTAAGTCATGCCGCCGCCGATGAAGAGCACGTCGACCTTCTCCAGCAGGGCCTTGATGACGGGGACCTTGGTGGAGACCTTGGCGCCGCCGAGGATGGCGAGGAGCGGGCGCTTGGGATTGTCGAGCGCCTCCTTGAGGTACTTGAGTTCCTTCTCGATCAGGAACCCACACGCGTTGGGCTTGAGGAACTGCGTCACCCCGCAGGTGGACACGTGATCGCGATGCGCGGTGCCGAAGGCGTCGTTGACGTAGAGGTCCGCCAGCGATGCCAACTGCCGCGCGAACTGCTGGCGCGCGTCGCTGAACTTCTTCGTCTCCTTGTTCTTCTTCTCGTCCTCCTGCTTGTAGAAGCGGACGTTCTCAAGGAGGAGCGCGCGGCCCGGCGCAAGATTCGCAACCATCTTCTCAACTTCGGGGCCGACGCAGTCGGGGGCGAGGGGGACATCGAATCCAAGCATCCCGGACAAGCGCCTGGCAACGGGCGCCAGGCTCATCTCGGGGACCTTCTGGCCATCGGGGCGGCCCAGGTGCGAGCACAGGACCACCTTGGCGCCCTTCCCGAGCAGGTGCCTGATGGTGGGAAGCGATTCGCGGATGCGAACGTCGTCGGTGATCTTCTGCTTCTCGTCGAGCGGGACGTTGAAATCACAGCGGACAAGCACGCGCCTGTCCTTCACATCGACATTGCGGACGGACAGTTTCGTCATGTTGGTTTCTTCTCCTCGGCGCGGTGGGCGACACAGGACATTGGCCCGTGTCGTTGACACAAGGAGAGTGGCGATGCCGGCGCGGGGGGCAAGGGATTGAGTAGGCGGTTTGCACGAAACTCGTCGAACAAGGAGACCATGATGACTGCAAGACGCCAGGGAGGCGGCAAACTTGAAGAGGCGATCCACCGGTTGCTTGAAGATCCGGAATTCACTCATGCCTTCTGGGGAATTCACATCGAGACCGCCGATGGCGAGGTGCTTTACGAGCACAACGCGTCCAAGGCCCTGTGGCCCGCCCAGCTCATGATGCTCCCCACGGTCGCGCACATTCTCTGCCAATTCGGGCACGACTTCAAGTTCGACACGGCTTTCTGCATCAGCGGAGAAGTTCGGGGCGACACGCTCGAAGGGGACCTGGTGATCGTCGGCCAGGGAGACCCGACCTGCGGGACGGCGAAAGACCCGCTCTCCGAACTGGCGGCAATGGCGAAATCCATCAAGAAAGAATTGGGAATCCGCAGGATCAACGGCCGTGTCGCCACGTCGGCGGGAGTCGCCGCCTGCAATGAGTGGTTCCTGGGCGATCTCGACTCGCCCGATTTTCGTGTCTGCTCGCCGGTATCCTCCGGTGAAAATGTCAGGCGGGTCGTCGTCAGGCCGGGGAAAAAGGTTGGCGATTGGGCCACCATCCAGGATGAGGAGGCGGACGATCTTGACGGGCCGATGCTCGGCATGGTCGGGACCACGGAACCCAAAGGCCAAAAGAATGTTTACTTCGCCTATGCGATGGGCTTGAGCCAGTGGATTCTCGCCGGAAATATCCCGCTGGGCGCTCCGCCGCATCATATCGAGGTCCCCGACAACCACCCCGCCAACCTGACAGCGAGAAGGTTTGAACAGTGCCTCAAGAAGGAGGGAGTCGCCGTCATGTCGCCGAAGAACGCACCGCGCCAATTCTTCGCGAAAGACAAGCTGGCGCCAATCATGGGAACCAGCGCGGCACCCCTTTCCACGCTTGCCCGAATCTGCCTGGAATCCAAGGACGAATTCTACGCCGACCAATTCTTCCTGGCCACCGCCATGCTGCAGGGAAGAGAATGGTCCTTTTACGATGCGAGCGAGACCGCCGAAGAATGGCTGACCTCCATCGGATTGCCCGACATCGGCGCCCTCCGGCATCGCGACGGCTCGGGCCGCGCGAGAACCAGCGCGATGACTCCGCGAGCCATGACCGCGCTCCTGCGATACATGAAGTCGCAGGGAAAGGAAGGCGAGGTCTTCTTCAAGAGCATCGCTCCTCCATCATCCGAATCGGACTCCTTCGCCTACCTCGTTCACCCACTGACAAACATGCCGGGAGTCTCCGCCATGATGACCTTCGTGGATGACGCCTGGGGGTTGGCCGGTGTGGCTTCCCCGGCAAGCAACGCGGCGACCGGGGCGAAGGAGGTCTTCTTTTGTCTCCTGGCCAATGGCCCCTCGGGCGATCTCATGCCGGACGAAGACGTCCTTCGCCAAATCGTCCAGATATTTCAGGAAACGGAAACTCCGGATTAGACCATTTTCCTGTATTGTGTAGCCGGTTTTTGAGGGGCAACGCCTCGATCCATCGTTCGATTTTGTCGATGGCCGTCAACGATCCAACGCGTCAGTCCGTCGGGGCCAGCCCGTCAAAAGGAGGCCCAAGCCTCAACGGGGCGGCAGGACAGCTCTGCAAGTCCACGCGTTGTTCTGTCGCCCCACAAGGGGGCTTCATCCAGTTTCGCTCTTTTACCCCGGGTTCCGCTTCGCTGCACCCGGGGCCATTCAAATTCCGCCCTGCGGGCTGGGCGGTTGGCCAGAGGAAGCGCCGTGATTTGCGAATCCGCGTTATTCATGGAGATCGCATGAATAACGCGGATTCGGAAAATCAAAAAATTGTCTAGGACAGCGCCAGCGTCAGGATCTTCTTCCCGCCCAACCTGGCTTTCACGCCATGGTCCTGCACCGGCAGAGCCTTGCCGGCGGGCTTGCTTTCGAAGTCCACCGGTTGAGCGGTCTTGAAGCCGGCGAAGCCTTCCGGGGCCCCCTTCCACGAGAGGTTGAAATCGGCTTCGGTCGCGTGGGGGTTGAAGAGCCGCACTTCCATGCCGCCGCCGACGCGCCGGCAGCTCGTGACGATGGCCTCGCCCGTGGCTGAAATGAAACCGGCGCGGGCGGGCAAACTCTTCCCCTGCCGCCGATTCAACTCCTGGTCCGCCGGTTGAACCGCCAACACCTGGAAGCCCGAGGCGATGCGCTGACCCGCCGTATAAAGGTCCGTCTGGTCCGGCGCCCCGGAAAGCGGCTTGATGGCATAGCGGAAAGAGAGCTTCCCGAGCAGGAGTCCCTCGGGCTGGCCGTCTGTCATGACCGTACGGCGCGTGCTGCGGAAGAGCGTGAGGGCCAGCGTGCGCCCTGCGTTGTCGATGACGGCGGATTCCAACTGGCCGGTGCTGATGACCGCGAGGCCACGCCCCTTGTCGTAAACCGCGGACCATGTTTGCTGCGGGCGCGTTTCCACTTCCAACTCGACGAACTCGTGGTTGTCGGCACGCAGCGCGATGGGGCGCTCGACCGTGTCGAACGCGGAGTCCGCGAGATAGGTCGTGGCGTTGGTGGCGCCCGATGGGAAGAGAACACGCACGCGGTGATCTTCGGCGGTGTTTTGGATCGTGGTTTCAAATTCGACGACATCGCTGCCGGGACGCACGCGGACCAGGGTCTCCACTTCGACGACGCGGCGCTCGCGCGAACGCGTCATCGTCTGGAAATCGAATCGCGCCGGCAGTTCCCACCTGGTGCGGAGGCGCAGAGCGCTCATGTGGGGGCCGCGATGGGCGATGGAGACATCGGCACCGGCGGCAGCCGTGGTGTGGCATTCGTCGTTGACGGCCTGTCCATGGAACCAACCGTCGCCAATGTCGGCGATGTCCTCGAAGGTCAGCAGGCGCTCATACACCTGACCCGTGCGCTTGTCGGTGAGGGTGAGTTGGCCGCTCGTGCCAACCTCGATGCGGATGAGTTCATTTTCAAGGGCGCGCTCGCTGGCGACGAGGCTCTGGGCCTCGGAGTAGCGGGTAGGATGCCCTTGCTGGCCCTTCTTGACCGTGAGCGTTGTCCATCCCATGGCCGGGATTTCGACGGGAAGGCTGACGGTGACTTCGTTGACCTTGTACTCCTCGGGGAAATGCCATGGGCGGATGCGCTTGCGGATGCTGGCGGCCTTTTGGGCGACGCGCTGGTAGGGAACAATCTCACCCTTGGCATTGTGAATGACGAAGGCCGGCTTGGAGTCGAAGAAGAAGAACTCTCCCCAGAACGGCCAATCGAGCGGCGTCGGAACGGTCATCTCGACGGTTCCGCTATAGGGGCGGGTCAGCGGATTGAAGACGACCATGCGAATCTCGTCGTCCGCGACGTCGCCCTCGATGGTGGAGGCGATGGGTTGAAGAGCCGCGAAGGTCACGCGCTCGCCGATTTGGCGCGCCTGGCTGAAGCGGTACTTCATGTCCTCGTGAACCTGGTCGATGCTGCACCCGCAGATGGAATCGTGGGGATGATTCTGCAGGAGGTGCTTCCACGCGGTGGCAAGGAAGCCCTCGTGGTCGTTGCCGCCCAGGCCGCGCCGGGAGAACGCGGTGAAGGGTTCGGCCCAAAGGCACAGAAGGTCCTGACAATGCGCATTCTGCTGCTTGATCCAGACGCGGCTGCTGAGGACGCCGTGGATCTGGTGGCCGGAGATGCCGGGATGGCGCGCGGGCTCGCGCATTTCGCCATGCCATTTTTCCGTGATGCGGTCGGCCTGGGGGCGAATGGCCTTCATGTAGGCGTCGAGTGTGCCGTGCTCGATCCGGATGCCGTCGCGATCGTTGCCGAAACGCTTGGCGAGAACCTCGTAGTGTGGCTGGTCCCATTCCTGGTGGTCGCAGCCGTCGAAGAGGAGGATGGCGTCGGTCTCGGTGGCTTCAACTTCGCGCGCGAGGAAGTTGGTGATGCGGGTTTCGGTTTCCTCGACATTGAAAGGAACGGATTGCTTGATGGCAAAGCGGACATGGGCCGCGTAGTCGCCATAGCCGATGTGGGAGAACTTGTAGCAGAAGACCTCGGACCCGTCGGCTCCGGACCACTTGATGTGGCGCTTTTCGTGGAGGTTGTGCCCGCGCCACAGCAGGGCGTTGTCGATGCCGAAGCCGTGGAGGATCTGGGGGAGTTGGCTGACGTGGCCAAAGAGGTCGCAGACGAAACCGGCGTTGCTGGGCTCGGCGCCGAAGGAGCGAGCGGTCTCGCGGCCGAGGCGGATGTTGCGGACCATGGATTCGCCGGAGACGAGGAATTCGTCGGGCAGGACGTACCACGGGCCGATGTTGATCTTCCCCTCCCGGACGAGGGTGGTGACCTTTTCCCGGTTCTCGGGGCGGATTTCGAGATAGTCCTCCATGATGATGGCCTGGCCGTCGGCCGTGAAGGGGCCCTTCAGGCGACCGGATTCGAAGCCTTCGAGGAGGCGATCCATCAACTGGACGAGGCGGTAGCGGTAGAACTGGAAGGGCTCGTACCATTCGCGATCCCAGTGGGAGCTGAGGACATAAAAGGCGGGACGGGTCACGGTCGAAGTCGAGGCGGGCATAAACGGGGCTTTCCGGAAATGTGGGTCTTGCTGCGTTGAGGTGGAGTAGGCTGGACGAGGCCGGGTGGCCAACGGAAAACCGGCACGGGAAAGCACTTGAGCCACCGGCGGGAGCCTATAACCCTTTCAGGCAAGAGCGAAAGCCACCCGGGGAGAGCGATCACCCTCCGCCATGAGAAGTCAAAAACGCGACTTAGCGGCGGCGCTGGCGTTTCTGGCGCCCAACCTGGCGGGCTTTCTCGTCTTCGTGGCGTTTCCGATTCTCTTTTCTTTTTTCCTACTTTTTACGAATTGGAGCATCAAGCCCGCCGTCGACCTGCGATTCGCCGGTCTGGAAAACGTGACCCGGCTCATCGGGTTTCGGCTCCATGAGGGGGAATCCCTCGGCGACGCGTTGCTGCCACTTTTCTTTCTGGTCGCCTCGTATGGCCTACTGACTTTCGGAGTCGCGCGGTCGCTGACGGATCTGGGACGCGCGAAGTCCGGATTGCGAGGGGGCGGGGTGGTCCTGTCGGTGGTCGGCGTCCTGTGGCTCGCAGGAACGGCTTTCGGGGGTCGCGAGGTTGGGTGGGCGCTGCTCGGTATTCTGGCGCTGTTCTCCGCTCTCTTTTTCCTGACCTGCGACGAGGAATCATCGTGGGGACGGGCCACGGTCGGCCCCGCGGTGGCGGTCGTCGGCATCGAGTTGGTCGGCTTTGCCACGCCCGTCTTCCTGAAGGTGTGGGAAGCGATCGACCCGCTGTTCTGGTTCTACCTGTACAACACGCTGTACCTGATGATCGGGATTCCGCTCTCCATCGCCGGGTCACTGGTGCTGGCCCTGGCGCTGAACCGCCCGTTGTTCGAGATGGAGTGGGCGCGGCGGATGCTGCTCGCGACCGTGCTCGCGGTCGTCGCCTTCGGCGGGGGCATCGCGCTCTGGTTTGCGGTCGCTCCGGACGCGGCGGTGCTGTGGATCACGTTTTGGCTGATTGCCGCTTCCGGCCCGTTGATGGGGGTGGTGGCTTTCCGGACGTTGTTCTACCTGCCGACGTTCACGGCGGGCGTGGCGATCATGCTCTTGTGGAAGCAGATGTTCAATCCGGAGTTCGGCCCGCTGAACGAGTCGATTCGCGTCCTGTTGAGCCTGCTCGGCATGGGCTTCGAGGGTCCGCGGTGGCTGACGAGCCCGGACTGGGCGAAGCCGGCGCTGATCCTCATGGGGTTCTGGGTGGCGGTGGGTGGGGCGAACATGCTGCTGTACCTTGCGGGCTTGGCGAACATCCCCGAGGATTTGTACGAGGCCGCGCGCATTGATGGCGCGGGAAGTTTCCAGATCTTCTGGGCGGTCACCTGGCCGCAACTCGCCCCCACGACGTTCTTCATCGTCATCATGAGCACCATCGCGGGGCTGCAGGGAGGATTCGAGCAGGCGCGCGTGATGACCAATGGAGGTCCGGCGGGATCGACCAAGACGCTGGCGTACTACGTGTATGAGAAGGCGTTCATGGAACTCGACCTCGGGTACGCATCGGCGATTGCGTGGGTGTTGTTCGTGATTGTCTTCGCACTGACGGCGATCAACTGGCGATTCGGGAACCAATACGTCAATGACTAGGCATTCCTCCACGAAGCGCGTGCAGGCGGGGCCGCTCATCAGTTGGACGGCCATCTACATGGTGCTGTGCATCTCCGCGTTCCTGATGACGCTCCCGTTCGTGTGGATGGTGTTCGGGAGCTTCAAGAGCCGCGCGGAGGTTGAGGAGGTGACGTTCGTGCCGCGCGTCTGGGAGCCGGCGAACTACGCGATCGTGCTGGGGCTGGCGCCCGACCGGCGGACGGGCGAGCCGCTGGAGAACGTGAAGTTTGCCCGCTGGTTTTACAATAGCATCTTCGTCTCGCTGTCGGTGACATTCTTCCACCTGCTGACGAGTGCCATGGCCGCCTATGCCTTCAGCCACATCCGATGGCCGGGGCGGGACCGGTTGTTCTTCCTTTACCTCGCGACCATGATGATACCGGGCGTCGTGCTGATGATTCCGAACTTTCAGATCATGGTTTGGCTGGGGCTCATCGACTCGTATGCGGGGCTCATCATCCCGCCGGCGTTTGGGGCCTTTGGGACGTTCCTGATGCGGCAGTTCATGATGACGATTCCCACCGCCCTGACGGAAGCGGCCTCGATAGACGGCGCCACGCACAGCCAGATTTTCTGGGACGTGATCCTGCCGCTCTCGCGCGCGGGCCTTGTCACGCTCGCCATCTTCACGCTGCTGGCCAACTACCAGTCGTTCTTCTGGCCATTGGTGCTGCTCAAGACCGAGGCGCTGTTCACGCTGCCGATCGGACTGCTCAATTTCGACGGGAGCCACGGGCGGCAAACGGAACTGATCCTCGCCGCAACGGTATTGAGCACGCTACCGCTGATCGTCCTGTTCATGATCGCGCAAAAGGCCATCGTGAAGGGGATTCAGTTGGGGGCGGTGAAGGGGTAGCCATCAGTTTGGCGGAATTCGTTCGGGTTTCCGGCGAATGCGCAATTTTTTGGGATCGACGGTGACGATAGCCCCATCTCCCAGTTCTTTCTCCGCCGTGCGCGTCACCAGATCCACGATTCCCGCGATGTCGCGCACTCCGAAACCCTTGATCCTGATGATGCCGGCATGTGGCTTTCCCTGCAAGACCGCCAATGTGCCAAAGTCCTGATCGCGGGTCACGACAACGCGGCCCGTTTCATGCGCAACCGTCAGAATCCGTTCATCCCCCGGGTCTTTCTCCCAATCCTGGACGCAATCCACGTCATGCCCCAAGCCACGCAAAGGACCAAGGGCTCCAATCCAGATACACGAGTCGAGAAGAAGCTTCATCCAACGGCTTTGGCCGGCAACGGTTCGACGGATTCGTTCCGAAGAAGCCCGGCGGCGAAAGCGTGACACGCAAGAATATCTTCCATCTCCAGCCAAGGGAAGCCTTCAAGAATCAACTCGGGCGAATCCCCATTCGCCAACATGTCCAGCACATGCTCCACCGCCAGCCGCCGGCCCCGGATGATTGGCTTCCCCCCGAATATCTCGGGATTGAACGTGATGCGCTTGAGCAATTCCGCTTCGTTCATGGCATACCTCGATTTACCTGGGCTACACCAACCGCGCCTGCTGAATCCTCTCCACACGATAGACGCTGTACGCATCGCGGGTGCGGCAATGGGCGTAGAGGCGGTCGCGCTCGAGGGATTCGGGGGCGATGAGTTCCGTGACGAGGTCGCGGGTGGCCTTGAGGTACTCGATCTCGACCTCGAACTCGTTGTCGATGGCGAAGTCGATCATCTCGCGGATGTCATCGGTCTCCACGGCGGGGTTGGGGCCGGAGAAGTTGAACTTCGAGGTTCCCCTCGGAACGGAGTTCGTCACGAGATGCGAGATCTTGGCGGTGTACTCGCTCGCGATTCGCGAGATCTTGGACTCAACGGCGGCATTGGCGGCCTTGGTCCACGTCTGGACGAGGGGATCCGCGAGGTCGTTGATCGATTGGTAGGAACGCGCGTCGGCGCGCAGGCGCTCGACGAGTGGCGCGAGGCGGTCGTGGGCAATCTGCCTGCCCTTGTCGTCGCGCACCTCCATCACATAGCGCAGGGCGGCGATCACCTTGACCATGTCCTCGCGCGGGAGGCTGAGGGAGTACGTCTCGTCGTCCATGACGGTGACGTGCTGGCTCTCCAGCCGAGGCATGAAGCCAATCTTTTGCATCTCGCGCGCGAGACGCTTGAGATCCGCGTCGGAGTGCAGGAGGACGATGCGATCATCCACGACGCGCTTGATGGAGGGGGAAATCTTCCTGTTGGACTGGAGCTGAAGCAACTGCGCGTGATCGTCCACGACGATGAAGCCGCCGGCAAAGCCCATGTTCAGCTCGCCGTGCTTGCGGCCGCATTCCTTGATCATGACGGAGAGGGAATCGGGAACCGGCGTGCGGCTGTGTGACTTGAGGAACTCCAGGATTTCCTCGCCGCTCCATCCGCGATCAAGCCCCTCTCGAACGCTCTCGCGCGTGACCGCGATGATCGACATGACGTCGACGCTGCGAACCTGGCCGATCTGGTTGAGGCGGTAGAAGCTCTCGAGTTCGAGGCGATCGTGCCTCCCGACCTCGAACT
>CAYTRP010000018.1:15947-17506 GCA_964440195.1 uncultured Candidatus Sumerlaeota bacterium | reverse complement strand
TGGAGTGACGGCACTTATAGGGCGAAAACCGTTGAACGGCATTGGCATCTTGCCCGAGACCGGCCACCTTTGGCCTCGTCGCACTCGATCACGCGCAAGATGCGCGTGCCACTTTGTACGGGATCGTGGGGCACCTCACAAGTCATTCCGACTTTGTGGGGGAAAGTCGAGCAGACCTCCAGCGGTTGTGCTCGCGGCCCGAGTGACCTCGCCAAATCGTTCCCGAACGATCCACGATCTTAATCTCAATGTTGCGGACGTGGGAGATTTCCGCGCTCCAAGGGAACGCAATCTCGTTCGTGCTCCCATCCTTCATCAAGCGCGATGAATTTCCGGCCGGATTCTGTATGACGAGAAACGCTTCTCCGGTCGATGTGTCATCATCCGATCGCACCCGGAGGGTAATGGATTCGATGAATTCCAGAGGGATTTTGCCCTTGAGATAAATCTTCCGGCCCCTGACACGCCGGTCATTCATTGCAATGGTACGACCAGCGAGGCCGATGGAATGCCATTCCTTCTCCTCGCCAAAGAAAAGGACACCCGTCCCCAAAAAAGGAGAAAACCATTCCGTCCAATTGTAGAGATTGCGGAAGTAATCGAACCGAACCTTCGCATCATCATTCTGAATTTTCAGGATTTCACGGACCAAGGGAGCGCGGCGCCCCATGTGCCCCGAAAGCCGGGAGAGCAAATCGACAACGATTATACTATTCAAATGCCTGGGATTGCCCTGCGCGAATGTCTTTCCAACACCCTCCAAGGCATAAACGGGAATGAACAGAATCTTGTAGAGAAAGAGACCCGCGGGCGCATACTGAAGGACGACTTCCCGATAGGTCGCCCATTCCCAGCCATTCATGCCGATTTGGAAATCACCGGTTCCATGCAATGTCAGGCGCAGGACCGGTCCCTTATTTGGTGTCGATTCGTCCGAGACAGACACCGACATCCGATGGGCTTCGCCGGTGATCCAGTCGCCGTTGAGATTCTCGGGTTCCAACCTCAATCCCGGGCCACGCCGGAGAGGCGCTGGAAACACCCGAGCAGGGCGATCATGCAAAGAAGACACGCAAGAAGGCGGATTGAATTGGCGCGGCGAAAAAGGAGAGGCGCTTGGTTTCCATGGCGTCACCATCTCCATTTCCTGTTCGGATAAGCCTGACACACAATTTGCATGGGACCACGACCGCTCAACCGAAACCTGATTCCCGGGGCGAGACGTCCGGGCCACTTTCGAGGGGGTGTCTGTTGCCGGTGTCCACCGCTACGAAAACGATGCCGCTTGCGCGGCGCGGGAATCCGGGGCAGGCTTTCCCATTATCGGAAGGGCCACGCCGCCATGACCATCACCGCCACATACCGCAACGGAGCCTTCATCCCCGATTCGACCGTCTCGCTGCCGGAGGGGGCGCGGGTGGAGGTGCTTGTTCCCAAGGACGATTCGCTCTCCGAAACCCGGTCGCGATTCCACGCGGTGGTTGGCGCTTTTCCCCCGGACGTCCTCGACAAGATGGAGGCGGACAACGCCGTCAACCAAGCCCAGAAGGAGATCGCGC
>CAYTRP010000018.1:15469-15937 GCA_964440195.1 uncultured Candidatus Sumerlaeota bacterium | reverse complement strand
CATCGAGGAGGCTTTCGGCAGGGTGGAGCCCGATGTCTGGAAGTGAAGCGCTCCTCGACACCAATGCCGTCATCGCCCTCACGCGCGACGAGCCCACGCTGCTTGCCGTTCTTTCCGGCTTCCGCGAGGTCTCCATTTCGCTGTTCACCCTCGGGGAAATGCACTATGGCGTCGACTCGTCCCGGCGAAAATCTCCGCCGCCTTGAGGGAATCCTCGCCAGCTTTCGCCTCATCGTCGCGGATGCGGTGACGGCAAAGGTTTATGGCGATGTCTTCCACCAACTTCGGGTGAAAGGCAGGCCGATCCCCACGAACGATGCCTGGATCGCCGCGCTGGCCTTGCAACATGGCCTTCCGCTCCTCACGCGCGACGGCCACTTTCGCGAGGTCCAGGGACTCGACGTCAGGACGTGGTGATTGAGGTATTTAGCTGGCTGATTTGCTGGCGGAGAGGGGGGGATTCGAACC
>CAYTRP010000018.1:11733-15459 GCA_964440195.1 uncultured Candidatus Sumerlaeota bacterium | reverse complement strand
TTACCCCGTATGACGGTTTAGCAAACCGTTGCCTTCAGCCGCTCGGCCACCTCTCCGCGGGAAAACCTGCGGACGGGGAGGAGACTCGGTGGGGCGGCGCGAGTCAAGCCGCATCCGCCTACGCACGAGGCTTCCGCCTACGCCAAGGCTACGGCGGACAAGTCGGCACCTTCCGTACAAGGCAATTCGCGGGCGAGGGCACCCGCGCTCCACGGCTATCCCTGAATTCCAAGATCCCGGCGAATCTTGCGCGCCAGAAAGTCGTTGATCTCCGCATGACGCGGAATCGCGGACCGGTTGCCGGTGGCGGGGTTTTCCCACCAGGAATGTTTGGCGCCTTCGCGCACAAGGCGGCACCCGTGCGCCGTCAGAATTGCCAGCAACTCGCGCCGCTTCAAGAGACGGCGACCGTTGTCTCGATGTACCCTTCCCCAGCGGCGGCCAAGGCGTCGGCCCGGTTCATTTCAATGGCTTCGCCGAGGGCCGATTGCAGGTTTTCCAGCAGTTCCTCGCGGGTGCGGCCCTGGGAATTGACGCCGGGGATTTCCTCGATCCAGCCGATCCACCAGTCGGCGTCCTGCTTGATAATGGCTGTGTAGTTCATGGGCGTGGCTTCCTTCAAGGGACAAGTACCGGCCGAAATATGGCCCGGCTGAAACATGGCCGCCAAGGGCCAGCCCGGCAACGGGATTGTTTCGGGCCGGATGCCCTTGCCCCGTCCCCGCATAGTGGTTATATTCGCTCCGAATTGGCCGGTAAGCCGTCCGAAAATATCTTCAAACGAAAGGGGCGCCCCCCATCATGGCGGATAACGTAAGGATCGAGAAGGATTCCCTCGGCGAGGTGCGCATTCCCGCCGGGGCGTACTGGAGCACGACGACGGAGCGGGCGCTGGAGAGCTACCCCATCTCCGGCCTGCGGCATCATCCGAAGTTCATCGACGCGTATGTGATGCTGAAGCAGGCGGCCGCCGAGGCGAACAAGGCGCGTGGGGCGCTCGACGCGGAGAAGGCCGACGCCATCGTGAAGGCGTGCGAGGAAATCCTCGCAGGCAAGCTCCGCGACCAGTTCCCCGTGGACGTGTTCCAGATGGGCGCGGGGACCAGTTTCCACATGAACGTGAACGAGGTGATCGCCAACCGGGCGAACGAAATCCTCGGCGCGCCACTCGGCAGCTACACGCACGTCACGGCGAACGACCATGTCAACTTTGGTCAATCGACGAACGACACGTTCCCCACCGCGATGCGGCTGGGGATTCTGCTGATGCTGCGCGATCATCTGCACGAGCCGTTGGTGGCGCTGGAGAAGG
Source organism: uncultured Candidatus Sumerlaeota bacterium (assembly GCA_964440195.1). Classification (GTDB taxonomy): domain Bacteria; phylum Sumerlaeota; class Sumerlaeia; order SLMS01; family JAHLLQ01; genus CAYTRP01. Next base: position 14,147 of record CAYTRP010000018.1, on the reverse strand, counting down.
CGCTGTTCGCGAAGGGCGAGGAGTTCGACGGCATCATCAAGAGCGCGCGCACGCATTTGCAGGACGCGGTACCGATTCGCCTGGGGCAGGAATTCCGCGCCTATGGCGAGGCGATCAAGCGATGTCACCAGTCGATCCACGCGGCGTGGAAATGGGTGCGCGAACTGGGCATCGGCGGTTCCGCGGCGGGGACGGGACTGAACACGGCGCCGGGTTATCGCGAGGAAATCCTCGAACGCCTGAAGCGCATCACGGGGATCAATGATCTCTCGCTGAGCCCCGACATGTGCGAGGCGATGCAGAGCCAACGCCCCATCGCGGAGATCAGCGGCGCGTTGCGCAACCTGGCCATCGAGGTCAGCCGCATCGTGAACGACCTGCGTCTGATGAGCAGCGGACCGACCACCGGCCTCGCGGAAATCGACCTGCCCGCCATCGCGCCGGGCAGTTCCATCATGCCCGGCAAGGTGAACCCATCCATGCTGGAATGCGCCAACATGGTGTGTTTCGAAGTGATCGGCAACGATACGGCGGTGACGTGGGCCGTGGGCGCGGGGCAGTTGGAACTCAACGTGATGATGCCGTTGATGCAGCACAAGGTCATCACGTCGATCCATGTGATGGGCGCACTGTTGCGGCAATTGACGGACCTGTGCGTGGCCGGAATCACCGCAAAGCCGGATCGCTGCAAGCGCTACGCCGAATCCAGCATGGGCCTGGCGACGGCGCTGAACGTGTACATCGGCTACAAGAACGCGGCGGCGGTGGCGAAGGAAGCGCTGCACAGCGAGAAGACGATCATCCAGGTCGTGCGCGAGAAGGGTCTGCTGACCGAAGAACAAATCGCCAAGATCATGGATCCGAAAGCGATGACGGAACCGGGGATTCCGGGGAAGAGCAGGGGCTAGGGGTTGGGGATTAGGGGTTAGGGAATGGAACGGATGGGAGAAAAATAAGAGATTGCCAATTCACGAACCCCTATCCCCCAACCCCCAATCCCCGCTTTTCCATCCACCGGTGCGGCGCGCCTTCTTCGAGGTGAGACAATGCGACTACTGGATGTTGCGGACATCAGGCGGCTTCTGTTGGAACTGGGCGCGTTCGCTGATCGTGAGGGAAAGGCAATTGAACTAACACTGGCTGGTGGAGCGGCAATCGCCCTGTTGTCCGAAAGCAGGCGGACAACCCGGGACATCGATGCGGTCGCCGAGGGGATTGAAGGAAAGGAAATCGTTCAACGAGCGGCCAAGATCATTGCGGAGAATGAAAACCTTTCGTCGGATTGGCTGAATGATGGGTTCAAAGGATTCCTGCGGGGTTACTCCACGGGAGCGACTGTGTTGTCCGGACCGGGTATTGCCGTGAGGACGCTTTCGCTCCACCAGCTTCTCGCCATGAAGCTTTCGGCCTGGCGAGACGAAGTGGACATCGAGGATGCGCGCCAGCTTATCCGCTTGCTTTCCGGGGAATCTCATGAAGTGTGGACACGCTTGGAGCCATTCTTGGTGCCGGGCCGCGAATTGAAGGCGAGGCTTGCCTTTCAGGATTTGATGGAGTCCGAACAATGATCGACGCGCTGGAAATGGCTCGCGCTCTCCTTCAACGCAACGCGCTTGAGTTGCGACAGATGGCGATGAATGCGGCAGAGAAGCCAGCCGATCTTGGGGGGGTGCGCGAACCCAACACCCTCAACGAAGCAGAATTGGCGGCGGCGGCCAGCCTGATCGAGCTTTTATGCGAACGAGCCGGAGTGCACCCACCCTCCTGGACAAGCAAGGCTCCATCACTCAAGAGCCCTTTCTATGTGGTGGCGTCCGCCAAGCGGATGCCGCGTCTCAGGGTGCTTTGCGAAACGCAAGGGCCGGAGACTTTGCGCAAGCGAGGGTTCCTCGCTCCCCCGGAATTCCTGACCTTTGCGTAAACAGCGTTCGAGTTTTTGATCAGGACAAATCATGTTTGATCGAATCCCCAATACCTATTCGTTATTCCCTATCCCCTGCTTTTCTCCATCCACTGGTGCGGGGCGTCCTCTTCCAGGTAGCCTTCGCCGACGCTTTTGAATCCGAGGCGTGTATAGAACGACACGGCGTGTTGCTGCGAGGAAAGGCCGATGCGGGTGATGTTCGACGCCAATTCCGCATCGGCCAGAAGCGCGCGCAGGATCGCCGTGCCGAGCCCAGAGCCGCGCAGGTCGCCGCGCACGGCCATGCGGCCGATCTTCGCCATGCCGGAATGACCGGGATGCGGCACCCAACGGCCCGTGGCGAGTATCTCCCCGCTTTCGGAAATGGCAACCGCGTGTCGGGCAACGGGATCGAGATGGTCCGGTTCCACGTCTCGCGAGAAACCTTGCTCGTCGCAGAAGACGGCAAGGCGAAGCGCCAACGCGGCGCGGCCTTCGGGCGAATCCCACG
>CAYTRP010000018.1:0-11723 GCA_964440195.1 uncultured Candidatus Sumerlaeota bacterium | reverse complement strand
CCACGCCACCATGCGGACCGTGAAGGCGGGCGGGGCGGTCATTTTCGCTTTGCCTTTTCCGGGGCTTTTCCCGGGGCTTCTTCCTGCCCAAGGCCGAACTTGTCGAGGCGATAGCGCAGCGTCGCGCGGCTGAGGCCCAGCATCTTGGCCGCCGCGGACTTGTTGTGACCGCTGCGCTCGAGGGCCTGCTCGATAAGCTCCCGCTCGTGGGTTTCCAGGTCGAAACCAACTTCCGGAATTCGAAAGGGATGCCACCGTGGAACAAGGGTGGGCGACGTGCCGGGGGACTGGTCACCGCCCGAATCCCCATCGGTGACGAGACGTGAGGGCCCCAGCGACGGACCCGTGCGTTCATACTCGTCGGTCACCCTGGCCATCGCCTCGATGCCCTCGAGCGCATCGATGTGCACCAATTCTGGAAGGAGCGAGTCTCCCTGAAGGAGAATCATGGCGCGCTCGATGACGTTTTGCAACTCGCGCACATTTCCAAGCCAACGATGCGACAACAAGACTTGCTGTGTCCCGGGTGGAATGGCGGGGGGCTTCTTTCCCATCTCGCGGGCAAAGCGCGTCAGGAAATGCTCCGCCAGCGGCAGGATGTCGTCCACGCGGTCACGCAGTGGAGGAATCACGATCGGAAACACATTCAGCCGATAGAACAAGTCGTCCCGGAACTTTCCGTCCGCCACATGCTGCCGAAGGTTCTTGTTGGTGGCGGCAATGAAGCGCACGTCGGTGGAGATGGTGCGCGTGCCGCCGACGCGCTCGAATTGCCGCGATTCGATGGCGCGCAACACCTTTGCCTGAAGCGACAAGTCCATCTCGCCGATCTCGTCGAGAAACAAAGTCCCGCCGTCCGCCATTTCAAAGCGCCCCTTGCGCGCATCCGTCGCGCCGGTGAACGAGCCGCGCTCATGCCCAAACAGCTCGCTCTCCAGCAAGTTTTCCGGAATGGCCGCGCAGTTCAGCGCGATGAACGGTCCCCGCGCACGGGGCGATGCCTCGTGGATCGCGCGCGAGACCAACTCCTTGCCCGTTCCCGACTCGCCATAGATCATCGCCGTCGTGTTGGTTGCCGCCACGGCACGAGCCGTCTCCAGCACGCGCAGGAAGCGTTGACTCTCCGCAATGATCGCATCGAAGGCATAACGGCTGCGCAGTTCCGTCCGCAGGACGCGATTCTCGACAACCAACTCCCGTCTCTCAAGCGCACGCGTGATGGCCAGCTTGATGCGAGCTTCTTCAAAGGGCTTGGTGATGTAGTCCGTCGCCCCGGCCTGCATGGCATCCACCGCGGATTCAATGCTACCGAAGGCGGTGATGACAATGATCGGCGTATCCGGATCCACCGCCCGGATGTTGCGGATCAGGTCCATTCCCGACTCGCGCGGCATCCGCAGGTCCGTGATGACGACGTCGGGACGGTTCAATTCGTACTTTTCAAAAGCCTCTTTGCCGTCTGCGGCCAGGTCCATCTCATGGTCGGCATTGCTCAAAAGCATCGACAACAGCCGGCGCATTCGCTCCTCGTCTTCGGCAATCAGCAGGCGGGCCACGGCGAGTCGCTCCTTTCCCACCCAACACAGGGGCGTCCGTCTCGGCGGGACAAGAGGAAGAACGCTTCAAAACGATTGAAGCACAGAGGACTCAAAGGACACAGAGAAAAGCAGGGATTGGGAGTTGAGGGATAGCCGGAAGCTTTGGAGAAGGGATAATCGGGTTTGGGTTTGGTTTTCTCTGCGTTCTCCGTGATCTCTGTGATTGATATTTTTTGGGGAAAGTACGTCCTTCGTGCCCAACACGCAAACCGGTCGCTTCGCCCGCATCCTGCCACTCGCGTTTCTGCCCGCGTTGTTTGGCTTGCTGCTGGTGTGCGTGATCCCGATGGAGCGCGCGGCAGACGCCTTGACCTACCCGTACCAGATGGATCCCGAGGAAGGATTCCTCCTCGGCGATGCCCTTGCCCTCAGCCGGGGCGAATCCATCTACGCGCCCATCGACGAGCCACCCTACATTGTCGGCAACTACGGACCCGTTTATCCGGCGATGTACGCCGCGCTGCTGTGGATCACGGGGCCGTCGTTGATGCCGGGGCGTTTGCTGGTTCTGCTCTCCGCGCTTGTTGTCGTCGCGGCGATTGCCATGATCGTGGCGCGCGCGCGAGTGCATCCGTTGAACGTCGCGCTGGCGGCCGTGTTGTTCGCCTCGTCCTGGGACGTGAGCGAATGGTTGCCATTCGCGCGCGTGGATTTTCCCGCGATGGCATTTGGACTGGGCGGAATGGCGGCGTTGGTCTGGACGCGCAAGGGCGGATGGGCCGTCGCGGGCGTGTTGTTCGCGTTGTCGGTCCTGACAAAGCAAACGATGCTGGCCGCGCCGGCGGCGGCGCTGGCCGCTCTGTTGTGGCAAAGGCAATGGCGGGAGGGCGCGCTGATGACCGCCACGGCGCTTGTTGCATGGGGCAGCGTGACGTTGGCGTTTCAGGCCGCCACCGGTGGCGAATATCTCCGTCACACTGTCCTCTACAACGCGAACGTGTTTCACTGGGGCGACCTGTGGATTTGGTGGAACCACCTTCTCATGTATGGCATGTGGAAGATGCTTGCCGCCATCGTGGGCCTTTTCGTTCTTCTGCTCGCCTGCCTGTTTCCCGCGAATGACGCGGAAAAGGTATCGCTGGACGCCGCGACGCGATTGGTTGCTCCGATGTGCATCGCGTATCTCGCATTCGCGACGCTATCCGCCCTCGGCATCGCCAAAATCGGCTCCGCGCCGAATTACCTCCTGGAATTGCAGGCCGCCATGGCGCTGGTGATTGCGCTCGGGATTGGCCGCCAAATGCGCCATGCGTGGATGACAAAGGGCTCCGGCATCGCAATGGTTCTTCTGGTGTCGTTGCATTGGATCATGTTGGCATTGTGGCCGGTCGTCACGTTTGATGACGGCAGCAGCGCCGCGCGCACGGGCCTCTACCACAGGGCGCCACGCGCGTGGGAGCGCGAGATGGCGACCCGCGCGCACATGCGCGTGGCCGACGCGGACGACCCGGTGTTGTGCGAGGAATCCATCTTCCAGATTCTCGAAGGCCGCCCCTTGTGGTTCGAGCCGTTCATCATGACCCAACTCGCCAAGGAAGGGCACTGGGACGAAAGCACCTTCGTCGAGCAACTCCGCGCCGCCCACTTCTCCCTGCTCGTCCTCAGCAAGGACATCCGCAACGAAGACGACTACTTCCCCTCCTTCACCCCCGCCATGCGCGCGGCGATCCGCGAAGCCTACGAGTTCGAGCAGGTGATTGGCGGAAGATACTGGGTGTTTGTGCCGCGCGGGAAAAGCACATTGAAAACGGATGGAGTCATCGTCGAGAAGTCAGTGGACGCCCAAAAGCAAGGGAATGGACGGCATTGGGACTTCTCCCCGTTGCCCGTGCCAGATATTGCCGAGCGAAACGATCCCATTGGTTGGATCATAGGGTAGTTGGGCACTGTTCGCAAATCCATGATCGAACGTCAAATCCGGGCCAGCCGAGGCTAACCTCCAATCGCCGTAGAAATCAAATGCCGCAGGCCAGAAGGTGGATTCGGGATTACGCGTCACATAGGTAGGAATATGTTGGTAGGTGTAAAGCCGCTCGTCCAAGGGAAGGCCCGGATTGCCATAGAGAAATGGATCGAAGAGAACCGACGACACCAGATAGGCGACAGGTGTGCTCAGCGACCGGCTCAAGGCTCCGGAAACGGGAATGCCATCGATCACGTCGAATCCCGGATCCTGATAGATCGGGAAGTGCGCCATGCGCGGCGCCCGATTCCAGTCCACGCGATAAGTCTCGATGGCCGTCGCGATGGTGCGGAAATCCGACCGGACTCTCGCTGTCTTCGCCCGAATCTGCGCGGCCAGAAAGTTGTCCAGCGCGATAACGGCGAGCAGCGCGATCACCGAGATCACCACGAGTAGTTCGATCAATGTGAAACCCCATGAAAGCTCAAGGCGACGCCGGAATTTCATCGGCAACCATCTCCTTTCTGAATTTCCACGATTCGATCACCGATGGATCGACGTGCGATGGCAATTCCCCCGAAGTCGCGCCAAACTCATCCGCGGGTACAACCAGGATGAGTAGCGTCTCGCCATCCGAGCGAATGCCGAGGCTCTCAAGAAGCGTGGCGAAACGATCCCAAACGCTTGGAGATTCGCCTGATTCTAGAGGGTGATGAAGGTTCATGCAGCCATGGCTGTCGCCTCTCGACCAAATACGTGTGTGGGACGGATGCAGGTAGGTCCCCCGCTTCTCCATTCCAGACCGCACCATAACCCGCTCCACGGTCTGGCCGTCATCCGCCAAGCGCCACTCATGCAGCGTCTGGGGATGGGGCAATGAGATCACTCCATCATTGCGATGCCAGTCCGAAAGCCGTAGCGCCCAAGTCCCTTCCCGTTTCGGCCATGGAACGCGCTCACCGGCATAAAGCCCGGCGGGCACACTCACGTAGCCTGTGACATCGCCGTGGATGGCACGACTTGGGGGAGTCGCTGCCGTTGAAATCGAACGCACGGGGAATCCCTCCGACTCGACACGTTGCCACTCTCCCCGATGATCGACATACACTGCGGCGAAGGATGTACGAAAATCCTGAATATCGTCGGCCTCATGCCGCTTTTCTGGGTTTCGGAAGACTATTAGCAAAAGGCGGTCAGAGCTGAAGTTATCATTATTGGGTCTTACAAATACGACACATGCAAGCACAATGATCGATGCAATGACAAGCAGCCACGCTGAAAACAATATGTTCGGAGATGTTCGTCGCCACATTGAAATACTCGTCCAGCTAGTCAAGGCTCATTGGCCGGAGGCTGCACCAGTGGTCCATGACCAGAATAAAAGTAGTGAGGCACTTCATGATCCTCCAAGCTCCCCTGAATTGTTCTGGCGGGCATGAGGCAGGACAACATCGCGTCCGCTTTGGATGGGTACTGAATGAGGTAATGATTCATGTAGCGCCTATAACCGTCACGAGTCACAACCTGAAACCGTATTTCCGCCGCTATGAATTCATCGTGTTCCTGAAGTTGCCGTGCCAAGCCTCGCCAATGGGGACCATGTTCATCCGCATGTGAACGCTTCCACAACTGAAAGTTGACCTGGCTCTCAAGACTCAAAAGCTTTTCCCACTCTTGAACAGGTGACGCTAACGTCTCCTTTAGAATGAAGTTTTCCGGGGTCGTATCTTTTAGGGATGTCCGGACAACCAGCGGTGCATCACCCGCCAGCCCTCCTGCCATTTCAACCCCTGAACGATAAAAGGGAAGACCGGATGCAACGATACGGACGGTTTCAACAAAATCCGGATCGATCTGATCTCCAATGCGAAGCCCATTGAAATCGAGTGACACTGCATCGAATACCTGTGCCCTGTCCAAACGACCTCCTGTTATCGGAATCCCTTCCCGCATGGCAATACGAGCATCCCACTCCCTTTCCATTTCCCCAAGCTCTCTTGGCAACTCTGGCTGGACCAAGCCCGGATTCGAGTTGCCGACGCTGGCTGGAGGACCGCTCGACCGAATAGGCATGAGGCCCGTGGCCGAATACCTCATCATTATGTTGAACGACAGAAATCCGGCGGTGGCCAGAAGGGCGGTCCCCAACAAAACCAAAAAGATGTTCTTGCGGCGCACTTTGAAACCCTCCCCCTCATTCTACTTTAGCAATCGACAGTTTCATGTTCCATCCAGCCGCCCGGACAATCGTTGTACGTGAAAGTGCAGCGCTCCCTGCCTTTGGAATCGATCGTCACAAAGAAGCATTGCTTCGCGCCGTGAGGAATGAAGACTTTTTGGTGACCGTCAATACAAGGACCCAGCACCTCATCGTTGTTTTCGTTCCAATCGCACTCATCCGCACAGCCTGAACAGGAGCCGCGCCCAAGCGAAGGCGAAATAAACACCATCATCACCGCAATTCCCACAAGATTGACCGCTCGCATAACTGTCTCCCTTCTTCTGCAGGATGGAGGTTTTTACCCCCCCCGTCTTCATGTCAACGGTTATTTTGATCAACCCGTGATTTTTTTGCTCCTCCGACGTAAGCCCAGTCACAAGAATGCTTTTTCGTTCCATGGTCGCCTCGCGGGAGAGCCCGGATGGATGCATCTGCTGGTGAATGGATCTGAAGAGCGTCTGCGCGACGTCATCTTCCGAGCCACAAATACCGCAAGCGGGCACACTCACGTAGCCTGCGACGGCCCCCGGAATGGAACGGGCAGGTGGACCTGTCGCAGTGGAAATTGATCGAACCGGATAAAGCTCCGCCTCCGCGAATCCCAAGACAAGAGAGACCCTTGATCTCCTAGACAAAGTGTCTCGATCACTGCTCCGGTCCATAAATGAACTCCGACGCCTGCGGATCAATAGGATGCACTGATACAAGCGTGGTCAGCACGACATGGCCCTTGCTCCCATTTCCGTGCTCCCGCGCCAGGTAATGCGTGAAGGACCTTGCGTAGCCATCGCGCGAAACGACGTCGTGGGTAATTTCGGCCACAAAAAAACGCCTGTCACTCGCGAGCAAGCGCCTGAGTGGAACAGAGCCATATTCAAGTCCAATTCCTTCGTCAACGCTCCAGTCAAAGACTTTTACACGAGGGCTCATGGAAAGAAGCTTCACCCATTCATAAGTTGGACGAGTCGATTTTCGTCTCTCGATGGCGGATGAGGCAGCGTCCAGGTCTGCGGAAAATCCATTAGAACCGGCGATGCTGGACTGAAGTTCTTCTTTGGTGGATTTATCAAGCTGATATGCCATCGGGATGCTCGCCCCGATTCTTGAGACCACCCGAAGAAACCCGGCGTCCACCTCGACGGAATCGAGCCCAGGAACCAAGTCTATGGTGGTGTTATCCATCAGCGATTGACGAAATGTATTGCTGGACTGAATGGCGATCCCGCCGGTTTGTTCAATGCGCGCATCCCAAATACCGCCGTACACCTCCAAAACCATACTTCGCGATGCGGCCGAACTGGCATCTCCTGAATTTGACATAAAATCACTTGCTGGAAGATTCATCAGGTATTCGGAATCGGGAGGAATTCCACTCCTTGCTGCGGGCCCCAAAACATTCAGTGGCCGCAAACCAACCGGGGAATAACGAACCGATACCCTATACGACAGCACGCCGACAGTGAGCAGGAGACAAACAACGAGCACGATTTTGAACTTCTTGGCCATGATGCCCCACCAATTCCGTCAGCAAGATTCGTCCCAGTCATTGTAACTGCCCGGGCCGTCACACTGCACCATCATAATGTTCGTGTGACACACCTTGCCGATCATTGTTTTGACGTGGCACTCCTTATAGTTTACATAACTCTCGCAGTGTTGAGATCCCCCAACGCACGGACCACAAATAGCTCCGTTCTCGCTCCCCATCAAGCCACCGCCCCCTACGGCGAGAACGCCTCGCGCACCTTCGCGCGCGCCAACTCCAGAATGTGCTCGCGCTCGGCCTCATACTTCACCGCTGGATTGTGATAACCCGCCGCATTGACATGTCCACCCCCACCCAGCGTCGCCGCCAGCGCGGCGCAATCGACCCCGCCCTTTCCGCGAAACCCCGCACGCAACCCGCCGGTCTCCGTCTCGTGGAACAGAATCGACAACTCCACGCCCTGCACCCCGCGCATCTCCGTCACCAATCCCTCGGGCTCGAACTCCACGCCGCCAAATTCGCGATAGTCGCTCATCAACAACTCCGACCACGCCAGCCGCCCGCCGCATTCCAGACGCAGCCGGTTCAGGGCACGCGCGGAGAGCCGCACTTCGTTTTCGGAACGCGACTCGTACAGTTGCAAACAGATCCACGCCGGGTCCGCCCCCGCCTCGCAAAGCCGCGCAGCCGTCAGGAACGACCGGGCCGACGTGTTGGGATAACGGTAGCTCCCCGTGTCCGACGTGATCGACGTCATGATGCTGGTCGCCATATCCCGATCCAGGGCAATCCCCAGGATATCCAGCAGGATCAGGATCTGCTCCCCCACCGCCGTCGCGCCGATGTCGCTGTAGTTCAGGTCCGCGTACGCATCATTCGTCGCATGATGTCGATGTTGATCGTCATGCCCTGCGGCTCGAACGTCGGGCTGACCCTCTTCACGCCACCGCAATCGACGAAGATCGTCACCTGCGGCGTCCATTCCGGCAGGCGATCCGTGATGCGATCCGCACCCGGAATGAACCGCAGCTTTTCGATCGGACCCGATGAATTGTACGAGGCCACCCGCTTGCCGAGCTTTTCCAATCCGGCCAACAGTGCCGTCGCGGAACCGAAGCAATCCCCATCGGGCCGGATGTGGCTCACGATCAGGAAATCGTCCTTTTCCTGCAGGACGCGGGCAATTTCCCCGGGCCCAACAAGTACCGATTCGGAACTCTCAACGGACAAGGCGAAAGAAGACACAGGGGAATCCTGGCGGAGAATGAGGCCCCAATCCGGGGCCCGAACGGGGGATTAGGACGCCCTGCCCCCCGGCGGTCAATGGCAGGATTGAGCTTATTTTGCCGGACCCGCGCCTTCGGCCTCCTTGACACGGCACGCGCCGCCCCCACCGCCACGCGCACTCTGGTTGGAGTACCCGGGTGGCTTGGGGGCCGGACTTGAGAAGCGGCATACCGATGAGGATGCGCCCGTGAAGGACAGACGCAGCCATCGGAGGCGCGCTATCGCAGGACGTACCGCATCAAGATCGAGGCCGGGAGGCGTGGACGTTGGTCGGACCCGAAGCGGGATACGTCGTCACCAGATCGCGGAGGCGACCAATGGCCTCCTCCATGCAAATCTCGCCGTTCCCCCGGTTGTGCGGCAGGAGGAAAGCCTTGAAGGCGCTGTCTCCCGCCTTGGTGAAGAATTGAATCGAGAGAGACGCGGAACCTGACGCTCCCGGCGCCCGCTCCATCAGGAAGATCGAGCCGATTTCCCCAGGGCGGATGTGCATGTGCAGCGAGTCCGTGGCGACGTTCAGGTACGGCCCGGACCGCGAAAAGCCGCCGAAACGGCCGCTCGTCTCCATGACGCATCCGGCGGTCCGGCAGACGACGTAGAGCGTGCCCAAGGATTCGAATTGGCGGACAATCTCTTCGCACCGTTGGGGATCCAGTTCGTTTACCTCGCCATCGTTCGGCCACGCCCTCAGGAGCGATTCCTCCGAAACGCCAAGTGCGTCGGCCACCATGGCGGTCTTGAGGCCGGGATTCACTTCGAGTTTTTTCCGGAGCTTTTCGCGCAGCCAATCGTGGCCGCCACCCGCCGTGAATTGCCGTGCCGACTCGGTTCGTTCATGCGCCTGGCCCATGGCGGAATCCAGAAGCTCAAAGGCGCGCCGGGCCGATTGCGCCATCCTGCCCGCGAGATCATCGCCGATTTCGGCGGCATTCACGGAATCGACCATCTCCTTCCACTTTGTCCTTTGGGCATCCTCATAGGGATCAAGGTGCCGCGTGCCATCGAGGCCCTGAAATCCGTAGGCCTTCCGGACGGCGCGGGCAATGTGGCGCGCGCCGTTGTTGCTCCCCTCCAACACGTAGTGAACCCCCAGCAAGAGCCGAGGATTCTCCGACGCGAGCTGGCGAAAGAACGCATCGGCCTCTCCTATCGCCTCGACAGGGCGGACCCGGTCGGGATCGCCCCCCAGGAAACGAATGTCCGCCGCCGCTTTTGGCGCATGAAACTGCTCCTCCCGAACGATTGAACCGAGGATCGGGTCCGTTCTCCAATGTTCCCCGAGAACCCGCTCGAATGCCCTTTGGTAGAGATAACGCTGCTCGACCCCGGCGAGGTACTTGGCGCGTGGGAGGGTTCCCTTCATGATGCTCTCGCCTTCATCGCTTTTCCCGGCACCGGCCTCTGTGGCCTCGCCTTGGTGCAGATCCCAGATGGCCTGTTTCAACCTTTCAACCGTGGTCATTGCGGGCGTTTCGATGCTCATGGAGATTCTCCTCCTGGAATTGGCGGTGCGATCGGCCCTACCAACTGCTGGCGGCCGCCCCCATCGATCCGGGGCTGAGGCGGATGATATCGCCACTGCTGACAGTGCCGTTGGTTGGGTCGTAGGAATAACGCGCGGGCGCGGCGGACTCGATGGCGCTGGGGTGCGCCGCGCAGTAGGCGAAATCAAGGGCGCCGTTGGGACCACGCCCCGAAAGGGCGTACACGGTGTTGATGTATTGCGCATTGTCGTAGATCGCGGCGCCGCCGTGATACAGGTTCCCCGACGCGAAGATGTAGAGCGGCTCCAGCCCCCACACCTGACTGGAATCAAGCCGGTAAAATGGATCGGCGGGCAGGGTGGTCATGTACCCAACCGGGGTGGTAAGGTACTGGAGCCTCTTCGACGGGAGGTGCACGAAGTCGGCGCGCGGGTAGCGGTTGGTGTCGACGCGATAGGCTTCGAGGGCCGTGGCGATGCTCCGCAGGTCGGAGTGGGTTCTGGAAACCTTCGCGCGGACCTGCGCCTCCAGCATGTTCGGCACGGCGATGGCCGCGAGCGTCGCGATGATGGCGACGACGATCAACAGTTCGATGAGGGTGAAGCCCCGCCGGGGCGGGGCTCCTTTGCGGTCCGGTTTCATGATGCGGCCTCTCATTCCTTCGCAATCAGTAAATGGCGAAGAAGTCGGGGGTCGGGACGGGTATCGGCAACGTGATGTCGTCGAAGGACAGGTAGGGCTGGTCTTTCTCAAGCGCATAGAGGAAGTTCAGCTCCGTCGTGGAGGAATGCGCGTAGTTGGTAAACCCGCCGCAGGAGGCGGAGTCCGCCAGAATGGTCAGGCGGATGCCGTCCGCGATGCCCGGCCCCGTGATGTCGCCAATGCCGCTGAGATTGGAAAGTCCGTTGACGGCGATACGCGAGGCGTCCTCCGTCAAGATGAACGTCACCGTGTTCCATCCCGTCTGCCGGTCGCCGAAATAACCGCTGTTGAACTGCGTTGCCTGGGCGCCCGCGTTCCCCCGCACCAGGTAATAGTTCGGCGTGCCTCCACCGGAAGGATAGGGGGCGTTCCACACCTCCACGGCCAGGAAACTGGTCGGATCGCCAATCTTCTGGATCATGATGGTGCCGCCCAGCTTGTCGAACGCCGCGTTCGGGCCGAGCAGGTCGTGGAAGTTGACGACCACTTCACCCTCGACGGCATCGGTCAGGTCGAAGTGAATGCCCTTGAATGGGGGAACTCCGTTGATGAAACGGGCGGAGTTTGCGCCGGTGCGCACAACCTCCCCGTCTGTGCCAAAGGTATTGTAAAATCCCCTCATAAACGGGTTGTCGTTCGCCGAGGGCCCCATGAAGACAGAGGGCGTGTCGTACTCTCCATCCTCGAATCCGTTCGTGTGAACCAGCGGCTCGGGCGCCACGGCCTCGATGCGCAGGTCGTCGTACCGCACATAGGGCGTCGCGATGTCGAATCCCTGCAACGGAGCGGGATTGTTCGCCCAGTTGCCGAAGCCGCCATTGGAAGCGGAGAACGCCATGAATCGCAAGCGCACGCCCTCCCCCGTGGCGCCGGGACCCGTCGGCGGGTTCGCGACCCCCGAGGCATTCGAAATCCCGTCCACAGCGACCGTGGAAGAATCGGGCGACAGCGTGAACACGGCCTCGTGCCAGCCCACGGACCGGTCGCCAAAGTACCCGCTGCTGAACGTCGTCGCTCCGTCCGCCCTGCCGCGCGTCAGGTA
>CAYTRP010000017.1:10007-17652 GCA_964440195.1 uncultured Candidatus Sumerlaeota bacterium | reverse complement strand
GAAGATTGAAGATCATGCGCATGGGTGACGGGTCGTTTCGCCGCCCTAAAGTCCTGTTCACCTCTTCCTTCAGGAACCTCGCTTGGGGAAGATCGACCTCTTCCTTCTTGGGTTCTGCGATGGGTAAGTTCTGTTGTCGAATGGGTGCCACTGGGTGGACCCCGGAGATGTCCTGCTTGTAATCCTGCTTCGCAATGTACCAGAGGCACCCAGCTAGATGGGCTTCGCTTTGGATGATCTGAATGTCTGTGGCTGTGCCTACGGACTTCTTGTAACCCGCGGCTTTGGGCCAGTCTCGTTCGACCATGTCATGCACTTTTGGAAGAAGGCTTACATCGGAGACCCACAGCCATGCGTGGATGTGAAGGGTGCAGCCGTCTGGGCCTCGTTCGAGAGCGCGGTATCCAGAGATTTTGGTTCCGCGCTTCTTGCAGAAGCGTTCGATTCTCTTGATGAAATTGTTGAACACTTTGAGCGCGACTTTCTCATCGATCATCGTCAACATCGGGAACATCAGGGCCATCCCCATGCTCTTGTCTATACATTGAGCAGGTATGAGCCGCTTGAACTGGACTGCGAGTCTGTTTCGAGCCGCATCCGAAAGGCCCTGAATCTTCCCGCGTGGTCGTATCTCGCCTGTGTGCGGGTCGCGCAGGCGTTCAAGCCACTGCTGTCGCCTTTCTTCGTCCCATTCCTCTGAAAGAACGAGGACCACAAGTGGCGAACCTGGGTACTCAACGAGATAGGGTTCAAGCCGGTACGCTTCGATCGGGGAGTTGTTGTGTCGCCAGAGAGCTGGCTCCCGAAGGAAATCCTTCGCGGAGTCCAGCGAAAAGGCCGAGAGCGCATGTCTCCAAGAGCCTTCTGGGTATAGTATAGATATGGCATCTGACATGGTGAGGGTGCCTCCTCGTCATGTTGTAGGGCCGGGGTGTTTGGTGGCTGCACCCCGGCCCATCTTCTATCTATACCGGATGCCATCTTGCGTTTCATCTGGGCACGGACGAAACCCTTGAATTCCACTGCCGGTCAGTTCGCATGCTCCTTCAGCCACGCCAACACCTCCGCGCTGTGGTCCTCGCTGCCGCTGGCCTTGGGCCAATGGGCCGCGATCCTGCCGTCGGGGCCGATGACGAACGTCTCGCGCGAGATGCCCATGTATTTCTTCCCGTACATGGACTTCTCCACCCACACGCCGTAAGCTTCGGCGACCTTGTGGTCCTCGTCGGCGAGGATCGGATAGTTGAGCGAGAACTTGTCGGCGAACTTCTTCTTCGACTTCACGTCCAGCATCGACGCGCCCAGTACCACGGCGCCGAGTTTTCCAAACTCCGCCGACAAGTCGCGAAACCCGCACGATTCCTTCGTGCAGCCGGGCGTGTCGTCCTTGGGATACCAGAAGAGGACGACCCACTTCCCCTTGTAGTCGGAGAGCTTGTGCGTCTTGCCGTGCTGGTCGGGAAGGGTGAAGACGGGGGCGGGTTTGCCGGTCATTTCGGAGATTGTATCTTCAGGTTTCTTGGCCATGAAAGAATGTCCTTGTTTCGATTAGGCTGCGACGCGGCTTTCGTGCGTGAAGACAAATCCCGGCGTGTCGTCCCTGGATACCAATACGACACCAGTCACTTGCCCTATAGTCGGAGAGCTTGTGCTTGTTGCCGGCTTGGTCTGTCAGGGCAAAAGCCAAGGTCTTCTTGCCGACAAGATCGGAGGTGGTGTGATCGGGGGTTTTGGGCAAGGGGTATTATGAACGCGGCCTCATTCCGGCCGAGACTGTATGAAACTCAGTGATGCGACCACCGGTAGATGATCGCTGAAGTCTGATCCCATCACCCGAACCGACTCTGGCTTGAAGTTGCTGACGTAAATGTGATCGATCCTCGCGACGGGAAACTGGCTGATAGCCGTCCCGCCCCATCCCGATCCACTCTCTCTCCAGACATCCGCGAACTTTTTCCTGATGACCTTCAGCGATCTTGCCGAAGCATCCGTGTTGAAATCGCCAGCGAGAATGACGTGGTCAAGATGGTGTTCCTCCTGCCTGGCCGTGATGAGTTCCATGAGCAGCGGAAACTGCTCTCGGCGGCTTTGATTGTCGTTCCAGAGCTTCTCGCGTGATCGTGCATTCCACGGATCCAGAACCAGTGAAGGGAGCATGAGCCTGACATTCACGAGCAGTACGTGGCGACCGTCGATGTCGGCCATCAACAATTGTGGCTTGGCCCACGGACCCACGCTCTTCGATTCAAGAACTTCACAAGGCCACCGGCTCAGCGTGGCGCAATCGCCACTGTCGTAGTAGTAGAATCCCTCAAACGCGTCTGTTAGAGTCTTGTCATCAAATGCATCGGGACGGTCTGGCGATTCCTGAAAAAAGATAAGATCGGGCTGGTAGTTTTCAAGGCTTTTGAGCAGCTCCGTTTCGGAAGGATAGCCGCCCCCGATGTTCCATGTGACGACCGTGATGTCGCCCTCTCCGCCCGAGGAGCGCAGCAGGGGACGCCATTCAATCAATGTGACAAAAAAGAGAGCGATCATCGCGGCAGACGTGATTCGCAGCCTCCTGGAGTTTCTGAAACTCAAGAGACCCAAGACGGCCACTGAGGGAACAAAATACAATACCGGCCGCCAGATGGTCAAAAATTCACCCGTCGGATGTTCGTCGGAAATGGTGATGTAGAGCAGCAAAATAACAAGCAGAATCGCGCAGAAGATCCCCGCGAGAATGTCAACCTGCCTTTGTGTTTTGCATCTCCCAGCCGGCTTCTCGACGCCTCGATTCTCCGGCTCTACAGTTTGAGTAGCCCCATCACTTTGCATGATCGATTGAGTACCCTTCCGGCAAGACACTCTTGCGATGTTCATCACGCGGTCCCCAACGGCCTTCTGCGCCATGCCGTTAGGTAGCTAAACCCTCTGTGCGTCAACAAGACCCCCGGCGTGTCGTCCTTGGGATACCAGAAGAGGACGACCCGCTTGCCCTTGTAGTCGGAGAGCTTGTGGGCCTTGCCGTGCTGATCGGGAAGAGTGAAGGCGGGGGCTTTCCTGCCGATCGCCCCGGATGGTGCTTCTTCCGGCCTTCGAGTCATGGGACGTTCTCCTCGTTTGGTTCGTGCCAAGCACGAAACTCCGCGTGGAAAGCGGAAGCCGTTGTGCTGATTTAGGGCGATGGTTTTTTTGACGGGAAGCGGAGCACAACCTAACCCTCCGAATGCGTGGTGGGTTCCGGCGCCGGGCCAGCCACCTTCCATTTCACCAAGGCATCCAGCACCGGGCAAAGGGACTGCCCCCAATCCGTCAGGCAATACTCCACCTTGGGCGGCACCTGCCGGTGGATGATCCGCCTGACGACGCCACTTTTTTCCAACTGCCGGAGTTGCTGCGCGAGCATCTTCTGCGAAATGCCCGGTGTCGCGCGCTCCAGGTCGGAAAATCGCATCACGTTGCCGCCAAAGAGGTGGAAGAGGAGGATCAATTTCCAGCGGCCCGCGAGTATTCTCAACGCCTCGCCGACACATGCGGCTCCCTCCATCGGCGTCGCCGGCATCCGCCCGCTTTGCCGCAAGTCACTTACTTTTTTGTGCGTTCTTGACATCTCATCCACTTTCGCGCAGAATTTCATTCCGGCTTCGGGAGGACATCGTACCGCCCTCCTCAATCCTCGGCCAGAAAATGGAGATTGCCATGACAGACACAAAAGAATTCCGCCCCGACCCCACGGAATTCGCCAACAAGCGCATCCTCGTCACGGGCGGCACGCGCGGAATCGGCGAGGCCATTGCCCGCCGCCTCGCGGCTGGTGGTGGCCGAGTCGCGACGACGGCACGCAGCCCCCTGCCGAAAGGAGACATCCCCGCGCTCTTCGTCCAGGCGGACATCTCGACCGCCGATGGAGCGGCGCTTATCGCCAGGCGGGTTCTCGAAGAATTCGGCGAGCTGGACATCCTCGTCAACAATGCCGGGGGTTCGTCCTCCCCCGGCGGAGGCGTGCTCGCCCTGACGGACAAACATTGGATCGAGGAAATCGATCTCAACCTCATGCCCTCGGTGCGTCTTGACCGGCTCTTCCTGCCCGGCATGTTGAGGCAAGGTTCGGGCGTCATCATCCACGTCGCCTCCATCCAACGCCGCCTGCCCCTCTTCGAGTCCACGCTGGCCTATGCGGCGGCGAAGGCCGCCCTTGCGACCTACTCGAAGGGATTGGCCAACGAAGTCGGACCCAAGGGAATTCGCGTCAACGTGGTCTCGCCGGGTTTCACGGAGACAACCGCCGCCCAACACCTGATCGCGCGGCTTGCCGCAGCGGACGGAATCACCACGGACAACGCCCGCCAAAGGCTGATGGATTCCCTCGGCGGCATTCCGATAGGACGCCCTTCCCATCCGGAAGAGGTCGGCGAATTGGTGGCCTTCCTCGCCTCTGACCGGGCCGCGTCGATTCATGGCAGCGAATACATCATTGATGGCGGAACCATTCCCACCATTTGAAGCGGATCATTTGTCTCAAGGACGCGGACAAGACTGGATCACATAAACCGGGCATGCGCACCGGGAATGGGAGGATGTCCGTGGCTGCTTTCACAATGACCGTGTGAATCACGAAGCCCGGCGTTTGGATTTTCCCCCACGCCCCTGTGGCTTTGGCCCCTTGGCACCATCGTCTTCCTCCGCGTGAAAGCCGATGCGGCGTTTGGGAGCGGCGGGCGGCGGTTTCCGGATTTCGTCCCGCAATTGGCGAAGCGCCTCGAAGAGCATCCGCAGGTGTTGGTCCTGCTTGCCGAACCGGCCCTCGAACCGCAACTCGATCTCCCGGAGCTTGGCGGCCAACTCCTCGTGGCTGGCGAGAAAATGGCGGTACCGCACGAAGGCGCGCATGATTTCCACGTTCACGGCAATGGCGCGGTCGCTGTTGAGGACGCTGGAGAGCATCGCCACGCCCTGCTCCGTGAAGGCATAGGGGAGCTTGCGCCGCCCGCCATGGAAACTTGATATCACAATTTGTGATTTCAAGTTGGCCCACTCCTCCGGGGTGAGTTGAAGCATGAAATCCGCGGGAAAGCGGTCCGGATGCCGCCTTACAGCCTGATTGAGGGTGCGTGTCTCCACCCCGTAAAGCCGCGCCAAATCCGCATCCAGCATCACCCGCTGGCCGCGCACAGGGTGGATGGCGGCGAGGATTTCGTCGGGGAGAATGGCCGGTTTTCGGAGGTCGTCCTGACTCATCACATGCTCCGTTTGATGTCGCAAATTGCGACCTCAAGTTGGCCTTTTTGAGGTCACAGATTGTGACCTCAAGGTTGCCCGCTTGAAATCACAAATTGTGACTTCAAGAATCCAACCGCCGGGTCAAGCCGGAGATCGGGGGAACCATGCCCCGATATGCAGACATGGTCCAGCCGTCTTCAATGCGGCTCCTCCATCCCCATGAAGACACCGTGGGAGTACGTGTACTTGTCCTGCTCGTTGGTCGCCTGCGCCTGCATGAGCCAATGGTTCCAGTACGCGATCAGTTCCTCGTCGGAGAGGTTCTTCAGGTCCAGGTCTTCCTCGCTCAGGAACTCATCGCGGAAGGACGGGTCGCGGGGTTCAGTCATGGGACGAGTCCTCGATGCGAAATGGGAGCACGCCCGTGGCCGCTTCCACGATGATCGCGTGGGCCTCAAGGAGGGGTTTGCCTTCGATCTCGCGGCTCACTTCGGGCCAAAGTTCTTTCCATCGTTGGGATGCTTCGGCATGACGCTGGAGGCGTTGTTCGTTCTTGCGGATGAGGTGGCGGCGCTCCTCGTCAAGAAGGCGGGCGACGTGGTCTTCTCCTCCATCCAACTCGCGCAGCAAGGGCCGAAGACCCGCAAGCCGGCCGGGCAATTCCGGATGCGCGGCGGCGAGCGCCAGCAAATCTCTCGCGCTGCGTGAATAAAGAAGCTGGTCGGCGGGATCCTTCATGACGCGCCCCAGTTCCCCGATCACCACATAGTCCTTCTCCCGGTTCGTCTTCTTCATTTCCGCCAGGTCCGGGGCGTCGAGAAAGGGCGGATGCCGGTTCTCCTGTTCCTTCCAGATTTGTTCGAGACGGGATGGGGAAATTCTCGGTGGCCGGGTGAAGAAATCCGCGCGCACGCGAAAGGCGTCGTGGAACTCGAAATGAGCGCTCCATCCACCCGACATCCAGCGGTCGTCAAGGGGTGCGCCGAATCGATAGCGGGCATTGCGCGCGGCCAACACCGAGAGGACATGCCCCAGCGCCTCATCGTCCTCGCGCACGATCCAATCGCCGTCCTTGCTCATGATGGCCAGCTTGTGCAGCACGACCGCTTGGCCGCTGCAAATGATCGCGCGCAAACGCCCCGCGTTGAATTCGTCCGTCAAGTCGAGGTAGATGCTTCGCATGGGACGCGATGGCTCTTGCAAGGGTCGTTGCTCTCCCGCCGGAGTTCGTCAGGTTCAACACACAGTCATCGCAGCATGGGCTAACACGGTCGGCAAGACCGGAAACAGCCACCCGGCTCCTCGCGGGAAATGGGGAGACTTCAGGAATGTTCCAACATCTCGGCGTAGAAACCCTCGGGATCCGCAAGAACCCGGCGGGTGATGGCGAAGTGGCGCGTTGCGCGATAGTCCACCTGCCAGTTCATAGGCGAGAGCACGGACTCGGGCTCATCAAGGAAGTACAAGCCATCGGGGCCACGAGCGCGCCGATGCGTTTGACAGCATTCTCCGCTTGCGGCTTACCCGGGAAGTGCGTAGGTAGTGTCATACAGTGGTGGACCTACCCCTACTAAAAAGACTGGAGAACCGCCAATGGAAGGGAGCTTTGCCTCCATCGGAGGCGCCGGTGGCGGAATCCTCGCCATCATCCATTTGATCCTGTTCCTGATCGCGCTGTACGAGATCGTCACGTCGAGCCGGTCCCTTGGAGGCAAGGTGCTGTGGGGCCTGATCGTGTTCCTGCTGCCCTGTGTTGGGCTGATAGCATACTACCTGATCGGCCGGAAGCAGCAGTAGCTTCACGGGCATCAACGGCCCAGCCATCACTCCCGGCAATCGCCCATCGGGATCGAGGGAGCCGCGCCGACGCGCGGGCGTGTCGCGAACGCCTTCAATCCGGCTCCTCCATCCCCATGAACACGCCGTGGGAGTACGTGTGCTTGTCCCCGTCATTGGTCGCCTGCGCCTGCATGAGCCAGTGATTCCAGTAGGCGATCAGTTCCTCGTGGAGAGGTTCCGCAGGTCCAGGTCTTCCTCGCTCAGGAACTCGTCGCGGGGTTCAGTCATGATCAGGCTACGCGGCGGAATCATCTCGCCAGCGCATCAGGATCTTGTGCGGGCCGTTATGGTCATAGATCACAAAGCCAAAGCGCTGATACAGCGCGACGGCGGGGTTGTTCCGAAGCACTTGCAGGGTGAGTGGCTTGCCAAGAGAGACGGCCTGGCTTTGGGCATGGCGCAAGAGATCACTTCCGATCCTCCGCCCTTGCATCTCTGGGAGGAGCGCCACCCAGACCAGGTGAAGCTCACTCCCCCAATCCGCAATGGTCAAGACGCCCGAGCGTTTGCCGTCGATCATGACAATGCTTCCGGCCAGGGACTCCTCCGCATACTGGCGCTGGGTTTCCTCATCCCACCCATACGCGGCTTCGATCATGGC
>CAYTRP010000017.1:260-9997 GCA_964440195.1 uncultured Candidatus Sumerlaeota bacterium | reverse complement strand
ATGGCCCGCATCGTCGTCCTGCGAAGTTCGAGGATGAACTCCAGGTCGTCCAATGTGGCGGCACGAAGCGTGACCGATGAGTTCATTGGTGGAAGGGCTCTTTCAATGGGAAAAACATTCGATACAGGGTGTTGTGTGAAGCCAGCACCGAGAGGACATGCCCCAGCGCCTCCCCGTCCTCGCGCACAATCCAATCGCCGTCCTTGCTCATGATCGCGAGCTTGTGCAGGACAATCGCCTGCCCGCTGCAAATGATTGCTCGCAGGCGGCCGGCGTTAAACTCACTTGTCAGGTCCAGGTAGATGCTTTGCATGGATATGCGGACTCTTGCTTCCACCAGGAACTTGGCTATCGGGATTCGTCTACGCCGCGCGCAGCAATGCACAACGGAGTAGCGTCCTCAAGGCCAGACTCAAGGCTCGGAGCCCGCAAGCCTCACCGTCAGCGTCACGGCATAGTCCATGAAACCCATGCTTCGCGCCGTCCGAATGCTTGCTTCATTGGACAAGAGAGTCCGCCATGCAGGAGTTAAACCCCGCGCCAACGCCTCCTCTGCAGCCTTGGAAGCGACCGCTGCGCCGTGGCCAAGACCTCTGGCATTAGGATGGGTGATGAGTCCAATGGATACCAACTCCTGGGTCCAAGTCTTGCAACCGGCCGCGGCCAAAAGGCGACCGCCTGAGAACACGCCCATTCGAAAGACCTGCTCCTCATCGATGCCACCGTGATCCCATTCGGCTTTATCGCACGCTTGTCGCAGCTCATCGATTGCGCGTCCGTCGTCACCGGTCAACAGACGCGCGGAGTTGTGATGATCCGCACGTTTAAAACTCGCAGGCGAGAGGCAACCAAGATACGCGGGACCGATGATGCGGTCAACCACGAGACCGGGAAGGCCGTTCCAGTAATCCTCATGGAAGAGAAGTTCCACAGAGCCATGATGCTGCGACAGCAATGAGACAAGACATTCAGGCGCCGACACTATCGCCGTCGCTCCACGTTTCAACAGATGAACACGGGACCCTGCGTCGGCGGCGCACGTCGCCACATGGATTCCCGGATGACGCATCTTCCCTGGCAGGCCATGAAATCGGCTCCAGAAGTCATCCATTCGTTCGATGGCGTTTCGTGCGTTCAATAGTTCCTCCGCATCATCGACCGCCCCGCAAAGAACCCGAAACGCTGGTAGAACGGAATCACGTCCTCGTCGCAGACCACGTCCACCGCATAATAGCCATCGAGCCGCGCGAGAAGGCGGCGTACCAATTCCGACCCAATTCCACGACCGCGAAACTCGGGCAAGACCTCCAGCAACGGTATAAACGCGCACAAGTGCCCATCAGTCAACGCGTTGATAAATCCCACGACACGCTGCGTTTCCTGATCCCACGCCAGCATGATCGCACTGCTCCCCCGCAAGATATCCAGATGCTTTGCAGGTGTCGATGGCCGACGCCATCCCACGAAAAAGCCGCCGAGGTGTTCTTCAGCGATGCCCGTTAAATTGTCCCGATACCTAATGGAATTCACTTCATGCGCCATTGTTCCGTCCCGACTTGTTTGGATTTGTTCCTGCACTGAATTGAACTTCGTCCCCCCGTCAGCCCCGACTGCTTCTCCAGACAAGGCTGAATCACCTCGGTTAAATTCACGTTCGGCTCTTCCCGAAATGCCCCCGCTACCTTCCTCCCAAATGCCTCAACACAAACGAGTTCAACTCGGCGAAGTGCTCCCGGCTTTCGGGGATTGACCGGTTCAGGTACTCGCCGTGGGACTGCCCTTCGTACACATGCAGGTCCGCCTCCACGCCCGCGCGGCGCAGTTTGCGATGGACGCGGACGGTGTCGCTCAACAGCAGATCGCGCGTGCCGGAAATCAAGTAGGTGGGCGGAAAACCGCTGAAATCGCCGTGAATCGGCGACACACCCGGATGCGCGGGGTCCGTGTCGCCGGTGTACAACGCGAGCGAGTTCGCCGGGTGCCCGTCCCAACTCACCACCGTGCGATCAACGCCTTCGTTCAGGAAACGACTGTCGCCGGTCTTCGTGACATCAACCGCCGGCGTGCCCGCAAACAACGCGCCGGGGAGTGGCAGACCGAGTTCCTTGAACCGATGAACGGATCCCAGCGTCAGTCCGCCGCCCGCCGACGAACCACCCACGATGATCTTCTCCGGCGGATGCTCCCGAATGACATGCTCCCAGACCGCGACCACGTCCTCCACGCCCGCCGGAAAAGGATGATCCGGCGGCATGCGGTAATCGATCGAGAGAACGGGTATCTTGAGCCCTTCGGCAATCATGACCCCCTCGCCAATCCCCGCGAGTCCCGCGCCGCGAACATAGGCACCCCCGTGAACAAAGAGGAAGAGATGTCCGGCGTGTTCCCGGGGGATGAAGTCGGGCGTGAGATAATGCACGTTCACGCCGGCGATGGCCGATTCCGTCACCGTCACGGAGTAGGACCTCGCCAATTCCAACGCCTCCCGGGCGCGGCGCTCGTCGTCGGGCGCCAGCCTTTCGTTCTCCCGCCTCAACTCCTCGGGGGTTGTGATGTTCGATGATTGCGCCCGGGCAACATCCGGTTGCGGCGCGGAAAGGATGCTCTCGCGCAATTCGGGGCTGACGTCATGCGGCGCGGGAAGCACGCGCTCGCCGATGACCCAGGAGCCTTCCTCCGCGGGAGCGATGTCGAAGAAAATGGCGGCCAGCATCACCACAAGAAATGCGCGTTTCATGATTGTACCCTTGATGGATGCTGCGGAGTGGGGAAACAACGTCCCGCGACACGATCCAGCCCGGCGCCGGGTAGCGAGGCAACGGAAGAGGATGGACCTGCCGTTGCCCTTGCCACCTTGGCCGATGCCTCAAAAGGATCGCCCCACCATTCCGAACGGAAATCCCTTCACGCCATGGCCCAGCTCTATTTCCGCTACTCCACGATGAACGCCGGCAAGTCGATGGAAGTCCTGAAAATCGCGAACAATTACGAGGAGCAGGGGAAGCGCGTGCTCCTGTTCACGCACGCCATCGACACGCGCCATGGCCACGGCAAGATCACCTCGCGCATCGGCCCCAGCCGCGACGCCATCGCCATCGACGACGCGACGGACGTCTTCGCGACCATCGGGCGGAACCTGCCGTGCGATTGCGTGCTGATTGACGAGGCGCAATTCCTGAACGAGGGCCATGTGCTGCAACTGTGCCGCGTGGTGGATGAATTCAACATCCCGGTCATCGCCTATGGCCTGCGCACGGATTTCCGGGCGGATCTGTTCCCCGGCAGCCGCGCGCTGCTGTGCTACGCGGATAAGATCGAGGAAGTGAAGACCGTCTGCTGGTTTTGCCACCGCAAGGCATTGTTCAACATGCGCATCCGAAATGGACAGCCTGTCCGCACCGGCGAGCAGGTGATGATTGGCGGCAACGAGAGTTACCTGCCCGTGTGTCGCGAGCATTTTCACGCGGAGGTGCTTCCGGGCAGGTAAGTCCCGTCGCGAAACTAAAGACAAAAGCCCTCCCGCAAGGCACGGGAGGGCTCTGTTCATTGGTATGTTGATTACGGTTCATTGTACAAACCGCTCAGAAATGTTGGCAATGATCGGCATGGGCCGCGATGTCGTTGAGGAAGACGTCGGGGTCGATGATGCCTTCGACCTCGGGAAGCAGGTCGCGCAAGCGGATGTCGAGATCCGACGCGGCCACAAGGCATCCAAAGATCCGGATGCGTCCGGTGGCGTGGAGCGAACGAATGAGGCCATGCACTTCGATGGAGGCGTCGTCCTCGGCGAGACGCGCGCGTAGCCACGGCTCGCGAAGGGCATGACGCGAATCGACGATGACCTGCCGAATGCCTTCCCGGGTAAGCACGCGCAAGGCATCCAGCACGAACAGCATGTCGATGTCGACGCCCCTGCGCCCCATCTCAAGGGCGAAGGTGAGAGGAGACAGCAACCGGTCAAAGGTGTTGTCGCGAACGATAAGGGCGAGGCGGTTGATCAGGGCCGGTCTGGCGGATTGAACGGTTGCGATGGGGATTGCTGCAAGGGCACTCATCGTATCTTCTCCAACGGTTTTGTCTTGTGACTGGCACTTTGGCCAGGGTTCGAGGGGGGCACATTTCGACATTGTTCCCGTCAGCGCGGCGGAAGACGCCAGGCCGCTTGCATCTAAAAACGGATTTTGAAGCACAGAGATCACAGGGGACGCAGAGAAGAAGAGAAGGCGCGAGCCAACAACAATTTTACCCGTCCCGTTATCCTGTCCCTTCCTTTCTCCGTGAACTCCGCGAACTCTGTGCTTATACTATTTTTTCTTCGAGTTCCGGCTTGTCTTCAAGTTCGCATGACGAAGTAGGCGTTCTGGACGTCGTGCTCGAAGCGGTTGATTCGAATATCGTCGAAGCCTGCCTCGCGCAGCATCTTCTCGGCGAGTTGCACGCCCCACATGGCGCCAAGGCCGAGGCCGTCCTGGGCCAGCGAGACGGTCATGCAATGCATGCACGACACGCCATACAACAACGTGCCCAGCGGATGCGAGATGTTGTCCACCGGCTCGCTCGACGCATCGATGTCCTGCATGAGAAAGGCGCCACCGGGCTTGAGGGCGCGTCGAATCGACGAGAGCACCTTGTCCGGACGCGCCTGGTCGTGAATCGCGTCAAGCGCCATGATCCAGTCGAACGATTGCGGCTCGTTCCAGAAGGTCAGGTCCTTCCTGATATAGTCGACGTTCATGATCCCGGCCTCGCGCGCCGCATTGTTCGCATGGGCGATCGCCTCGCCGCTCAGGTCATAGCCCACGAAGCGGCTGTTGGGATACGCGTACGCCAACTGCACCAGCGCCTTGCCGCGACCGCATCCGATGTCCAGCACGTCGATTCCGCGAAGCAGCCGCTCGTGCAGACCATCGATCATCGGAACGATTTGGTCCACGATAACCGGCACGATGGATTGGCCGCTGTCCTCGGCCATGACGTCATGGAAGCGCGGATAGGACGAGTACGGCACGCCTCCACCGCTGCGGAAACACTCGACCATTTGATCCTCGACGAAGCCGAGGCTGGGGATGTATTGGGCAAAGACAGCCATGTTCGCCGTCGGCGATTGGCGCGAGAGCCAATGCGCGTGCTCGACGGGCAGCACATGCGTGTCCATCGCGGGATCGCGCTCGACGATCCGCGCCGCCACCATGCCGCCGAGCCATTCGCGCACATAGCGCTCGTTGAGACCGGCATCGTTGGCCAACTGCCGGCTCGTCCTGGCCTTGCCATCGGCCATCGCGTCAAACAAACCGGTTCGATGGCCCAGCGAGATCAACAACGTGGCCATGCCGTGGTTGAGCATCTGGAGCAGGCGCTCGGAGAAGGCATCGCTTTTCTGCAAGTCGATCGGTGAACTGCCACAGGCAACACACATGCTTCGCGTCCTCATCTGGGGAATGGATTTTATGTACAGACTGGTCTGTCCGCATTGAAGCCAAAAACAATCAGCGCTTACCCACGAGCACCTCCAGGTTCCGTATCGCCACCTCCACGGGCCACGGCTCGCGATAGCCCGCCGCCAGCGCGATCGCGCCCATCAACAATGCCAGGTAGACGTCCGCGAGTTCCTCCGCGTCCAACCGCGACGTGCCCCGCCGTTCCTTGAGCACGTCCGCCGACAACTCCACCAGCATCTCCCGTATATTCTGGTAGTATCGCCGCGCCTCCTCGCGGACCTGATGGTCCTCCGGCGGGGCTTCCGCGACGACGTTCTGAAAGGGGCAGCCCCGATAGTCGCTTGCTTCAAACCACGGAAGCAGGAAGCGCAGCGGCGTGAAGAACCGCTTCCTCGCTCCCTTTGCCCGATCCACTTCCGCGCGAATCTCCAGGTAATCCCGCCGGGCCGCCTCGCGCACGTACTCATGGAGCAGGTCATGCTTGGATGGGAAGTGGTCGTAAAACGACGCCTTGGCGACCCCGGATTCGGCGATGATCTGGTTGATCCCCGTGGCGTGGTAGCCTTGGCGGTAGAACAGATCGAAGGCCGTGGCCAGGATCCGGTCGTGAACGGAGATGGAGTTGGAGGAGGTTGCCGCGCCCATGGGCGGAAGGGGTAGGGCGGACAGACCGGTCTGTCAAGGGAGGTTTTTCAGAAAAATGCAAGGGGCTCGAACCATCGCAGGTTCGAGCCCCCCAGCCATCAGTAAATGGCCCAGCCGGTCAGCGGTTCCACGACGGGCGTGGCCTCAAGGTAGTGTGTCCATGCGCCGCCAATAGTCCAAGGCAACGCATACATATTCGGCAGGCGATGGGGCATCATCGCGGCCTCTTCCTCAAACGGCAGTGGCAAAGCCATCGAGCCGGGAGTTGCAAGAGGCGCGAAACTGCCCACCGGTTTATGGGAATTGGTTCGCCAGGTGAGAAAGTAGAGTCCGGGTTCCAGAATGACCGGGTTGCCTTCGCCTGACTCGACGGGAACCGTCAGGAAATCGCCTTCGACGGTGTTCGCGACCGGGCCGGATTCCCAGACACGCTCGCGGAAAATCGTGCCGGTCCCGCGCGTGTATATCCCGAAGTTCAATTCCCCATCCGCCGCATGAGAGTAGAAACGGATCGCATCGGCAGACACCCTTTGGGTGACGGTGAACGGAGTCTTGTTGATCAGGTTCCGGAAGGCCGCATGGTTGAAATACGAACCGCCCAGCACAATCAGGTCGTCTTCGAAATCGTAAGCCAATGCAAATGACCGTGGGCCACCGTGGAAGGAAGACATCGGGTCCATGGCGTTGGCCGAGCGCGTGGACTGGCAATCATCGAGGCGGAATTCATCGATGCGGATGGTGCGGTTCTGGAAGAGTCCAATATCGCCATTGCCCGCGACGTATCCCAGCCCCGTCTCGGGATTCAGTGTCATTTCGTAGGTCGTGGTTGCCCAAATGGGAGGCAGGTTTGTCGCCGGTTGGGCCGATGCCTGAATCCCGAAGCTCTCCAGATCGATGGCGACACGCCGCCCTTGGGGCCGCAGGACACAATAGACCCGCCGTCCATCGCCATCCACGGCCATGCCGCCACGGCTTGGCAGACCGAGGCCCTCCAGCACGATTTCTCCCGATGGACTCAATGCCGGGACCGCGAACCGCGCAACGGCGGGATCGGTGCCATCCAAACCGACAACAATGTCGCCGGTGATCGAATCGACCGCCCCCACCAAGGGCGTTCCGTCCCCGGGCGCGAATTCGTATTCGGCAATCAGGTCGAGCGATTCCGCGTCCAGCGCGAGCAAATAACCGCCGCCCCCTTCGAGCAACGTTCCCAACACAAGATGATTGCCGACCGGATCGTGCTGCATCCACACGGCTTCGCCATAAACGGAATCAAGCCCCTTCCAGTGGGTCTCCTCCATCGTTTCCGCGTCGAGGAGCGAGACCTCGATGAACTGCGCGTTCGCCGCCACCGCGATGACCGCTGGAGTCGTGGGCAGTTGCAGCAGCGAGGCGACCCCGCCGGTGACAATGCCGACGGGCCGGTCAAGGATCCGTCCCGTCTTCCAGTCCGTGATCTCGATGAAGGAAGGAGTGAAGGCCCGTCTTGGGGCAACAAATGCCGTGGGATACTGGCGGGAAATGAGGGTTTTGGAACTGCCGGGCACCGCGAAAGACTGGCCCGCATCGTAAACGCGAGATGCGGGAAGGTCGAATGGACGAAGAAGGGGACGGTTCCCCTCAAGCACTCTCAAGGAACCGGAGGCAACCGCGACAGCCTTCGGCGCCGAACCATGCTTGATCATGCTGATGCTTTGCAGGCCGAAGTTTGTCTGGTGAATGATTCCTCGAGACTTCAGACGATCCTTGTCCAAATCCAAGCTCAACCATTCAAGAATCTGGTTTCCCGATCGGAGGATCAAGTGGAGGCACTCGGCGTCGTCGTCATAGTCCATGTTCAGGAGTGGTCCATAGCCGGACGGAAAAGCTCCGACAATGCGGTAGGAACCATCGTCGATCGAGATCGCAGCGACTCCCGGGACACCGGTTTCGACATGGCCCACGATCGCGACTTCCCGTCTGGCCCGGTGATAATCAATGGCCAGCGTGGAACCCGTCACCCAACCATCAATCTGGTGGGAATCGATGACCGACAGGTCCCCGGCATCGAACAAGCGAACCCAGCGGCCATTCGCGTCGCTCGCGATGACGAAGACCTGGCCGAGGACCTCGTCGTGACCCATGAAGACGATGGAGGTTCCCTCGGGCAATTCGACACCGGCATCGCTCGCGTTGGAATCCGCCGGGAACCTGAGCATCCGGGGCGGAACCGTGGGCACGCCCGCGTACAATTCCCCGGTCAGGGCAACCGCCAGCGTCGCCCGGGTGGACGATGAGGTGGCGGTGTATTCCAGGTTCGCCCGCTCCTCGATGGCCATGGTGTCCCGGTGCACATGGATCACGCGCCGGGGGGCACTCCGGACTTCAAGTTGAAGATCGCCGCTCGCCTCATCCACGCGCGCGGAGGCGATGGCGCCCTGCGTGGTGGAACGCTCGATGGACCCAAGCACCTCCATCGTTTCGGCGTCGTACTGCTCGATCCAGTCCATGGAACTGCTCACCGTGCCGATCACCCAGATTCTGCCTCGCACCGGGTCCGCCACGACCTGGCGAGCGCCATCGCGCATGGCCCGCGACGGCGTCATGTCCAGGGAGCCGCCGGGGAAGGAGCCCATGGCCTGTTCGCTGGTCGCGTAGGTGGCCATGTCCAGAATGGGATTATAAACGATGTCGAGAATGCCACCGAACGAGCCCAATCCTCTTGTCAAATCGTAAGCCGTGGTTGTTGCCTGCGCGACGTTCCCGGCAACCGGATCAAGAGCCACAAGAGTCGTTGGGATCTGACTGCCGGCCCCATACAACAGCCCATCCTGTTCCCGGTAAAACAGGCCGCCGTAAAAACCCACCGGAGTCGGAATGCTCAGGACCGGATCAAGGGTGTCCGCGTCGAAAACATGCAGCCTTGGATTCGCTCCCACGGCGGAGATCGCGAGTTGATCGAGTTGGGGAATATACAGCGCCCGCGACATGGTCGAAGTCCCCAAATCCAGCACGCCCTCCTTCACGAACCCGCCGGCGGCGCTGTCGAAGACGAAAATCCCTCGGGGATTGCCGGTGCCCAAGATATACTGGATCCCCGGCGGCCCCGCGACGGTGGCACCCACCGCCGTGAGTTCCTCCGAAGGAACGAGGCTACGCCCATAGTCGAGCGTATCCATCCGGATTTCGACGAAAACGAGTTCGGGGTCCCTCCTGCAAATCAACCAGATCGCGCCCGACGACGAATCCGCGAAGCGGCCAACAACCGTGCCGGGCAACGGCCCCAAGGCCCTGCGCCCTGCCTCCTCAAGCGTGTCGAGGTCCACGGCGACAACCGCCGTGCGATCCTCCTGAACCAGAATCATCCGATTGGCCGATTCGTCGATCCCCGCGAAGCGCGGCGCGAAGTTTCGCAGGATCAGCGTGTCGCGCCGTGTCTGACTCTCCGGATCGTACCGGGTCACATGACCGGAACCATGGCCGGACAATCCTGTTTGATAGAGCATTCCAGCCACCCCCCATTCGTAAACGAACGGGGAGTTATCCGATCCGAGAATGCTCGTGACGCCGCGCGTCTCAAGCGCCGACGCGGAGCCACCGTTAATCATGCGTCCCTGATCGTACACCGGCGATCCGACCTGGGTATATCCATACGTCAGGATGGGCGGGGCGGTA
>CAYTRP010000017.1:0-250 GCA_964440195.1 uncultured Candidatus Sumerlaeota bacterium | reverse complement strand
CGTTCGATCACCGGCTCAGGCTCTTCCGGCTGACCCCAGAAGAGCACCGGCAACCGCCAGCGTTCGCGCAAGCGACCAAATGGTTTCTCGTACTGACATGGTCCGATTTCCCCCATTGCCAAAAGCTTGTTACGACAATGATAGGTTCGGACGGATTCGGGCGACCGTCAACTTCGGATGGGGCCGCATGGGGGAATTTTGCGGAGGAGTTGCGCGCATTCGGAATGCAAGGAACCCATTCCCGCCATTC
>CAYTRP010000016.1:0-17911 GCA_964440195.1 uncultured Candidatus Sumerlaeota bacterium | reverse complement strand
CTCTTGCAGGCGCAAGTGCTCGTTCTCCGAGACCGAGAAGTTCACCCAGATCGGATCGAGCTGCGCGACCGTGGTGAGCAGATTGTTGCTGGCGTTGATGTACGCGCCGTCCTGGATCTTGGCGAGTTCTTTTTCCTGATTGGGGGAAAGGCCATCGCTCCACTCCATTGCCTTGCGGATGGAGCCCAGCGGCTCCGTGCTCGTGACGGAATGCACGAGCACCTTGCGCGCGAGTTCCGTCGTGTCGCCCTCGGTCACAAACGCATAGGCACCCGTCGGCGCGTGCAACGTGGCCCAGCCCGCCATGGTGCCCAGCGCCCCATGGAACGCGGTGATGTCGCTGAAGCCCGCGAACAACTTCACGTCCTGGCGCGCCGCATCGTAATCAAGATCGTTCAGGATGCGCCCGGCGCCGTAGCCGCCCCTCGAACAAAAGATCCCGCGAATCTCTGGGTTGCTCAGCGCGGCGTTCAGGTCCGCCGCCCTTTCCTCGTCCGTCCCCCCGAGGTAATCCATCTTCTTCCCCGCACTCGGTCCCACCCAGACCCGAAACCCAAGACCTTCCAGCGCGGCGCGGCACTTCTGCAAGCGATCGGCCGAGGGCATCGGACCCGAGGGCGAAATCAGCGCGACCAGCTCGCCGGGCTTCAAGGCCGCAGGGCGCTGGAGAATACGATGGCGTACTGGAATCATGGCAGGAACTCCCTGTGATGGACTTGGCCTTGCACGCACAGTGAGACCGGCGAACTTCGCGGGGCGAGGAGGAAACGCCAGGCGGCTCGGGCCCCAGGATATTCTCAAAGTACCCCAGGACGTTTTCAAGGGCGCAAGATCCCGTGCTGCCCTCCTGGGCGCGAGGCGGCGGCACCGCAGGCGTATTGGCCATACGTTGAGGATGCCGCCGCCGAGCGGCAACGCGGAGATTGCGACTTTGAGAACGTCCTGGCTCGGGGCCCGCCATTGCCGTTGTGACCATGGCCCTCCTCGACAAGATCATTGGTCCTTGGCAACGCAAAAACGACAGGACAACCCGTGATCTTCTACCGTCCAACACACCCTGAAACCGGCGAGATGTGGGATACGTGGCTCTTCTGGCACGAAGGCACCTACCATCTCTACTATCTCGCCAAGGCCGGAGAAAAGTGGGACAACATCTCCATGGCCACGTCGCCCGACGCGCTCCACTGGACTGAGCGGGGTCCGATTCTGCGCATGGGCGAAGGCGTCACGTGGATGGGAACAGGATCGACGTGGAAATCCCCGGACTCCGCCGGGCGAAGACGATTCCAAATGAACTTCTCCGAATGGAAGGGCCCGCGCCAAACCATCTTCTTCGCCGAGTCCGATGACCTCCTCCACTGGGAGCGCCTCGGCGACGAGCTTGAATTCGTGCAGGATGAACGCTGGTACGACAGATTGGGCCGCTGGGATTGCATCTGGACACTCGCACGACCCGAAGGCGGGTTCCTTGGATACTGGACGGCAACGCCCCGGCCGGAGACCGGCGGGCGCTTTGGCTTCGGGCAAAGTTCTGACGGCGTGCACTGGCAGGCACTCCCGCCTCCGAAGGTCCATGGCTTTGGCGAGGGCGAGGTCGGCGCCGTGGAACAGATCGATGGCCGATTCATCATGATGTTCGGCAGCTATCCCCAGATGACAACCCTCGTGGCCGATAAACCGGAAGGCCCCTTTCGAATCGTCGCCAAGAACCGCAACCTGCTGGGAGGCCACACCTACTTCACGCGCTTCTTCCCCGGCCCCGACGGCATGCTCGTGTGCCATCACTCCATCGCCTCGGACGGTCGCATCTACATGGGGCTGCTCAAGCGCGCCGTCGTGGACAAGGCGGGCACGTTGCGCTTCGGGTGGTGGGAGCGAAACGACACCCTTGCGAGAGAGCGAAAGGAGATTGCGATCCCGACCGCGAACAAAAGCGATGCACCGATCCTCATGCTTCCGGAGATACTCGATATCCGCGGTGGCCTGATGCTGGAATGTCGTCTGGTCCTCCCGCCCACACCCTTCGCCGCGCGCCGCGGCCTCGCCATTGAGTGCGAGAACGATCACCTGGCGACCGTGCTGTTCGACGCACACGGGAGGGCGGAGTTCGGCAAGTCGCGTCGCGACGGGTCGAACCACGAGGTAGTCCGATGGGTGGACCGCGAAGCGAACTTTGGCCACCCCACGCGGTTGCGCCTCGTGCTCGAGCAATCCCTTCTGGAATTGTATCTGGATGACATTCTCATCGACTGTTTCAGTCTTCCCGCCCGCGCAACCGGCCGCCTGGGATTGATCCGGGGCGGGGACGCGAACGCCCTTTTCGACCTTGTCGTCTCCGAGTGCAGGTCCCCGGCCAGCATGAGTTAACGGACTCAAAACACAGGGCTTACGTGCCAAGTCGCCTCGGGATTCAATAAACCCTTGCATTCGGAGGCCATCTTCCCCAAAATGGGATAAGTACGATCTAATAAATCGTGCTTATCCGCCGCCGGACCCACGGAGCACCACAACCATGACCTCCCAACACACCATGATGGACGCCAACGAAGCGGTGGCCCGTGTCGCCTACCGGCTCAGCGAGGTCATCGCCATTTATCCCATCACTCCCAGTTCCACGATGGCCGAATGGGCGGACGAATGGGCCTCCGCCGAACTCCCGAACATGTGGGGAGCCATTCCCTCCGTGGTCGAGATGCAGAGCGAAGCAGGTGTCGCGGGCGCGCTCCACGGAGCCCTCATGACCGGCTCCATGGCCACGACGTTCACCGCGTCACAGGGGCTGCTTCTCATGATCCCCAATCTCTACAAGATCGCCGGGGAACTGCATCCCTTTGTGGTGCATGTGGCCGCGCGCGCCATTGCCACGCATGCCCTGTCGATCTTCGGCGACCACAGCGATGTCATGGCCGCGCGCCAGACCGGCATGGCAATGCTCGTCTCCAACTCGGTGCAGGAAGCCGCCGACATGGCGGCGGTCGCGCACGCGGCAACACTCGAGTCGCGCCTGCCCGTCATGCATTTTTTCGATGGCTTTCGCACTTCCCACGAGATTGCAGGAGTTGAAGTCCCCGGCGATGAAGTTCTTGAGGACCTGATCTCTCCCACCCACATCCTGCGCCACCGCCAGCGCGCCCTCAGCCCCGAGGCACCCGTGATCCGCGGAACCGCCCAGAACCCCGATGCCTTCTTTCCGTCGCGCGAAGCCTCCAATCCCTACTATCTCGCGGCCCCCAACATCTTCCAGGCGACGATGGATACCTTTGCATCGTTGACCGGGCGCGCCTATCGTCTCTTCGAATACTGCGGCGCGCCGGATGCCGAACACGTCATCATCGCCATGGGTTCCGCTTGCGAGGTGGTCGAAGCCGTCGTCGATCGCGAGACCGCCTCTGGCCGCCGTGTCGGCCTGCTCAAGGTCCGCCTGTTTCGCCCCTTCTGCATCGAGCGCTTCCTGAATGCCCTGCCCCGCACGGTGCGCACCCTTGCCGTCCTCGACCGCACCAAGGAACCAGGCGCACCCGGCGAACCCCTCTTCCTCGACGTCGTCGCCGCGCTGCAAGAAACCGCGTGGATGGAGAATAGTGTCTTCGACCACCCGCCGCGCGTCATCGGTGGGCGCTATGGCCTGGCCTCGCGCGACTTCACCCCCGCCATGGCCCGTGCGGTGTTTGACGAGATGCAAAAGGCCGATCCCCGTCGACGCTTCACCGTTGGTGTCATCGATGACGTCACACACCTGAGTCTCGACGTCGATGAGACCTATTCGACGGAGAGTCCCGCCACGGTCCGCGCTGTCTTCTACGGGCTCGGTTCCGACGGCACCGTCGGTGCCAGCAAGAACACGATCAAGATCATCGGCGAGGAGGCCGGCCTCCACGCGCAGGGCTACTTTGTCTATGACTCGAAGAAGTCCGGTTCGCTGACCGTCTCGCACCTGCGATTCGGCCCACAGCCCATCCGCGCACCCTATCTTGTTCGCGAGGCCAACTTCCTCGCCTGTCATCAATTCGAACTGCTCGAAAAGATGGACGTGCTTGGGCCGGCCGCGCGGGGTGGTGTTGTCCTTATCAACAGCCCCCACGGCCCCAAGTCCACCTGGGATCATCTCCTGCAGCCCGTCCGCGAAACGATTCGCGAGCGGGGGCTGAAGGTCTATGTGATCGACGCCGGCGAGGTCGCCCGCGAAGCGGGCCTCGGGCGCCGGGTAAATACGATCCTGCAAGCCTGCTTCTTCCACCTCAGCGGAGTCCTTCCAGGCGAGCAAGCCCTGGAAGCCATCCGCGCCGCCGTCAGCAAGACCTACGGAAAGCTAGGTGGGGAAGTCGTGGAGCACAACCTCAAGGCCATCGACCTTGCGCTGGATCGCCTGCATGCGCTGCGCATCCCGCAGGAAGACATGGCCTGCGTCGTGGCCCGGCGCACCGCATGGGCACATGCGCCGGAATTCGCCCGCGATGTCCTTTCAAGGCTCGCCGCATTCGAGGGCGACCGAATCCCCGTCAGCGCCTTCCCACCGGATGGAACCTACCCCGTTGGGACATCGAAGTTCGAGAAGCGCAACATCGCCGGGCAGGTGCCCGAATGGAACAACGCCCTGTGCGTGCAATGCGGGAAGTGCATTCTCGTATGCCCCCACGCGGCCATTCGCGCGCGGCTTCTTCCCGAATCCGAACTGATTTCCGCGCCTGCGGGAATTGTCTCCGCGCCTTCGAAGTTTGCCGACCACAAGGACGACCGCTACGTCCTCGCCGTTTCCGCCGAGGACTGCACCGCGTGCGGCCTGTGCGTGGATGTCTGCCCCGTCAAGGACAAGACCATCCCCGACCTCAAGGCGCTGAACCTCGCCGACCGGCCCGACGACCGCGAGGCCGAGCGCGCCTGCTGGACCTTCTTCGATCATCTGCCCAACATGGATCGCAGCGAACTCGACCCGCGCCGCGTGAAGGACCTCCAGCTCATGGAGCCACTCTTCGAGTACAGCGGCTCCTGCTCCGGATGCGGCGAGACGCCCTATCTCAAGCTACTCACGCAGCTCTTCGGCGACCGCGCGCTCGTCGCCAACGCCACCGGCTGCTCCTCCATCTTTGGGGGCAATCTCCCCACGACCCCATGGACAGTGAACAAGGACGGTCGCGGCCCCGCATGGGCAAACTCCCTCTTCGAGGACAACGCCGAGTTTGGCCTCGGCATGCGGATTTCCGTCGATGCGCAGAACGATCTCGCCCAAATCCTGCTCAAGCGCGTCTCCGACCAGGTGGGTCTTGATTTGGTGGACCGACTCCTCTCGGCCCGCCAGGATTCGGAGGAGGAAATCTCGGCGCAACGCCACCGTGTGGCGGAACTCCGTCGTCGACTGGCACATCGCGATGAGCCGGACGCCCGCGCGCTCTGCTCCGTCGCCGATGCGCTTGTCCGCCGCTCCGTCTGGATCGTGGGCGGCGACGGGTGGGCTTATGACATTGGATACGGCGGCCTCGACCACGTGCTCGCCTCCGGGCGCGACGTCAACATCCTCGTGCTCGACACAGAGGTCTACTCAAACACGGGGGGGCAGGCATCCAAGTCCACGCCGCGCGGCGCCGTCGCGCGCTTCGCCACGGGCGGACGCCAGTCGGGCAAGAAGGACCTGCCGGTTCTCGCGATGACCTACGGCAACGTGTATGTCGCCCAGGTATCCCTTGGCGCGAATGATGTGCACGCGGTGCGATGCCTGATCGAGGCGGAGTCGTGGCACGGCCCGTCGCTCGTCATCGCCTATGCGCATTGCATCGCGCACGGCATCGACATGAAGCGCGGGCTCAGCCAGCAAAAGGCCGCCGTCGATTCGGGACACTGGTCACTGTTGCACTTCGACCCAAGGACGGCGGACCAGGCCCACAGCGCGATGCACCTCGATTCCAAGGCGCCGCGAATGGAGTTGAAGGACTATCTCTACGCGGAGGGCCGTTACCGCCGGCTTGTCGAGAGCCGTCCCGACGAGGCGGACCGCCTGCTGCACAAGGCCGAAGGCGACGTCGCCAATCGACGCGCGCGCTACGAGGCCATCGCGAAATCCACCGGATCGGGAGAAGGCGAGGGAGGATGAGGCAGGAGTGAAGTGTTTCAAGCTATTCGCAACTCGGTGGAAGACGGGATTATGCCATATTGCAATTTTGTATATCCTTTCCTGGGATCGCCAGGCTCCTGCCTGGCTGTTGGGCCAATGACCTTTCGCCTTGGCCAATGGCGCACCCTTTCAAAATCCGAAAGTAGTCGGCGGACGAGCCAGGCAGGAGCCTGGCGAGCCCAGGAAAAGATACACAATATAGAAAAATGGTCTAATGACATACCCGTACACGGGAACCTTGGAGTTTCCACGGCGACTTACTCCGCTTCGCCGTCCAGGATCCGCTTCAATTCGTTGACCATGAATCGGGGAATCAAGGAATCCTTGTCCCCGACCGATGCCAATGTCGCGCGGATGTCCTGGCTTTCCTCGGCGGTCAGACCCTTTCGGGCGTGGGCAAGTGCCCGGACAGGCACTTTCAGTGAATGCTCCTCATCGACCTCCAGCTCCGCCAGCACCCGGTCGGGATCGTCTTCGAGATGGAGGCGCGCGTACAATGCGGCGGCTCGCCAGATTCCCCCGCTTTGTTCCAGGTAGGCAATGTCTTGCTCAAGGCCGTCACGCTCGCCAAGATGCAGCCGGGCGTACATCTCCATCATCATCATGAACTCCGGCCGAAGTCCCGTCTCCCTCCCCGCCTCGGACTCCGACCGGATGGTTGCCACGACATCCAGTATCTTTTCCCACTCGCCCCGCGCGGCAAATTCATAGGCAAAGCGCGCGAGCGAGAAGGCGGCGTATTGATGGTCCCAAACGTATTTCCGGTAAAGGTTGGGATGGCGATCCACGATCGCGGAAAGCGCCTCGACATCCTGGAGAATCGAGTAGGCGACGAAGGCATCCCCCGCCGCATCGACATCATCGGCGGCGAGCAGCCGGCGCTTGGCAGACAGTTCCAGCGCCTCGCGCCATCCCGGGCGCGATTCGATCCACTCGCGAATCTCCCTTTCGGGAATCTCGCGCTCCTCGCGCATGAATTCCGATTCGGGTTGAACATAGCCCAGCCAGTAGTCGAAGACAAAGGGGTTTTCCGGCCTTTCCTCCAGGACCTTTTCGATCAGCTTCAAGGCGATGTCGTGTTCGCCTCCCCACCGCGGCCGGAGAAAATGCAAGGTCGCATGCAGGACTTCGGGGTTGTCGGGGAAGTCTACCCAGTTCCGGTCGAAAATTTCCGCTATCAGGTCCTGCCGGCCGAAGCTCCCCCAAGCCTTGATGCGTGAATGGGACAACCAAGGGATGGAACCGGTGCGTGTGGCGGCCTCCTCGAACACGGCGATCGACTCCGTGTTGTATTGGGTGTAGAGTTCCCTATTCTCGGCGGGGACATCACCGATGAAATCGGTGCCACGATACTTCCATGCGACGTCCACCAGCGCATTCCCCATCAGATTTGCTTCGTAGGGGGACTTTGACGTGCGCTCGTACCAGCGGCGCATTGTTTCGGCAAACGCCTCGTCGCGCTGTTCGGTGCCGTGCAGCGACCAAGCCCAATCGATGATGAAACCGTGGAGGCCGGGAAACCTTGCCGCCGCCAGCAATCGCTCATGCCGGGCAGTCTCGATGTCGCCCAACCACTCGGCCATGGCGGAGCGCGCGACATGCACATAGGGATGAGCCTGTCCCGGCACGGGTTCCGGCAGATGACTTTGGACCATGCGGGGATCTCCAGTGACGATCGCCGCATGACCGCGCATCAGAATCAGAAGCGGCGGCAGGGGGTCCAGATTCATGAGGGCGTCCCACTCGGGTGCCTGTGGGTCGCCGGCGAGCCGGACGCGCAACTCGTCTTCCCATCCCCCAATGTCGGGCCCCCAAACCGGGACTTTGGCCCGCGCCAGTTCCTCCTCCGACAGATCCAATCCCGCATTCGACAGGATCCACCCGGCGGCCTCGGCCGCGAGGAAGAACTCCTCACCCTGACCGGACGTCAGGGTGACCTGCTGCACGCCGCCGTTTGGAATCATCATGTTGAGCCGAAGCTCCATGGGCTGCGATTCTCCGCCAGACAACTCGACGTCGATCACATGGGTTGCCCCGAAGTACTCGGCGTTGCGCTCGCGCATGAGGTTCGTCAGCGCATAGGACTCCTGATAGGCGACGCGGGGCCGCATGCTGGCAAAGGCATCGATGACCCTTCCCGTGCTAGGAACGGAAAGCCCCGGAATCGCCGCCGCGTACAGTTGTCCCGTCAGAGTGCCGTGCAGCCCGATATCCGCGCCATCGAGCGGCACCATGCCATCGCGATGCGGCGGCATGAGGAGAAATGTCGCGCGGATGGGCGCCGACTCGATCTCGAAGGGATCCGCCGGCAACGATCGCGGCAAGGCGAGGCTTGGCTGGTTCGAGGGAGAACCGGAAGCGCCGTCCAGCCGGTCATCGGTCGCCACCGAGGCGGGATCAACGACACAACCCGGCATCAACAAAACGACGGCGAATAGCAAAACGTGAAGTTGCGGCATTTGCGATCGCATGATGCCCGTCCGTGCCAAAATGGATTTCCTCCCATCAGACAGAGAACAATCCCCCGCCGGGCAATCCAAAATCCGGCGGGGCTCGTGATTATGAGAGAAGATCCAAAGTGGTCATGGCACAACGAGGAACTTCTTGTCACTGCTTCATCGTCACCACGCGCTGCGGCAGCGGAATCTCGATGCCGTTTTCCCTGAAGCTCTCCGTGATGCGCTGGTGCAGCGCAAAGTGCAGGTCCCAGAAGTCCGATGTCTTCACCCACGGGCGAACCGCCAGCGTGATCGCCGAGGCATCGAAGGCGACCACTTCCACGACCGGTTCGGGCTCCTTCAACACGCGCTCATCCGCGGTCAGCACATTGCGCGCGATCTCCTTGGCCCTGTTGATGTCCCCTCCATAGGGGATTCCAACCGTGAGGTCCAGCCGGCGCGTGCCCGTCACCGTGAAGTTCACGATGGGCGAGCCCCAGATGACCTTGTTGGGCAGGACAATCAACCGGTTGTCGGGCGTCGCCAGCGTGGTTGCCATGATGTTCATGTCCGTGACGCTTCCCGCGTGGCCGCCCACCTCGACAAAGTGGCCGCGTTGGTAGGGGTCGTTCGCGAGGATCATCAACCCCGCCGCAAAGTTGCCCAGCGTGTCCTGAAACGCCAGCCCGACCACGATGCCCAACACGCCCAGGCCGGCGATGATCGGCATCACGTCGATGAACTGGGCCGCGACCAGCACGTACAGCAGGATCCAGAGCGCTTGCCGCAAGGTCGTGACAAGGAAGTTGCGAAGCAACTCGTTCAGCTTTTTGACCTTCTTCAGCGACCTGTCCAGCAGACCCGTCACGACGGAGATGATGAGCCGTCCCGCCACCACGATCACCAGCGCGATCACCAATTTCGTTGCGAGCGTGAAGCCATTCTCCACGATCCACGCCTGTGCGGCATTGATTGCTTCCACGGTGATGCCCTCTCTATCTGAAGGGATTCGGGCAAACGCCCAACGATGGCATGGTGGAAATAGTGCCCGGGCGGATCAAGAAGGATAAGGGCGGCGCCGGCAAGGCCGCCGCCCCGTTGCGGATCGCGATGCGGGAATCCGCTTGGGCCGAGCCGCCCAGCGCCGTTCGCGGGCTTATGCGCGTCCCCACGGCCCCGTGATGGCCAGCGTCAGTCCATCCACCTGCACGTTCACGAACAGCGTCCGGCCATCGGGGGAGAAGCAAACGCCCGCAAGCTCGCTTGAACTCCCGATGTTTCTTCCCAGTTGGTACATCCTGCCGGATGGCGTGACGCCGATCAGGCGCGCATCCCCCGCGCGGTCCTCGCACACGATCACATCGCCCCACGGTGCCACGGTCAGGTTGTCGGCATTCTCGACCACGCTGCCGTCATTGGGCTCCGCGAAGAGTTCCAGCACGCCCGGCGCCATCTTCTCGCCCGGCTTTCCCTCCAGGCCGCCGGGCGTGTACTTCCAGATCTGGCCCTTCCTGGCAATGCCGCCATTCGTGCAGGCGAAGTACACGACGCGATTGCCGAACCACATGCCCTCGCCGCGCGCGAAGATCGCCGCACCCTTCTCCACCATTCGCAACCGCAGGTCGTCCTCCTGGGAATCGGCACCGTCGCAATCGATCCATTCCGTCTCGAGTTTCCGGCCGGCCTCGAATTGCAGGTCCGGCTCCCAGTTCCGCAGATCGACACCATGCATGCCGCGAATCGCCAGTGCCTGCAAGCGCCCCCCCTTGTGCAGCGCGCCCGGCACATTCGGCAGGTAGCGCGTGACGATGCCGTCGTTCTTGTCCTCGGTTTGGTAGACCACGCCCGTGTAGGGATCGACGGCGATGGCCTCGTGCTCGAATCGGCCCATTCCCTTGAGTGGCACCGGATCGGCGAGCCCTGTTTCCGCCGTGGAGGCGGGCACTTCGAAGTTATACCCGTGGCTCCTTGCCAGCTCGCCGCCCGCGACCAGCGTTGTCTCCTCGCACGTAACCCACGAGTTCCAGGGCGTCGGTCCTCCCGCGCAGTTGCGAATCGTGCCGGCAAGGCTCAGGCGCGAAGATTCGACTTCTCCCGCCGCGTTGAGCACCAGGGTCGTCGTGCCGCCCAGCATCGGACGCCCAGTTGTGCCCGCATCGTAGATCTTTCCGGCGGGGACTTTTGCCAGCAACTCCTGCTTTGCCCCAAAGGGGCCGTCCGATGCCGAAGCGTCGGCGTTGACTTCGTGATTGCAGATGAGGATGGTACGACCTGCGGGACCGGGAAACGCCGCCATCCCGTCGGCGGCACTCGGCACCAACAGCCCGTCCGACATCCGCTGCCCAACCCGTGCGATGATCCGATAGCCGAAGCCCTTGGGCAATGCCATGATTCCCGCGGGATCGGGGACCAGTTCTCCAAAGCCCACCGCAGGTGAAACGACGGCTTCCGCCGCCCCGGCGGGCCGCAAAAACAGCACCTGCAACCCACTGAATCCCACCGTGACGGCACCGGCGGTCCGCAGGAAATGACGTCGGGACAATGTTGTCATGGC
The DNA here is from genome assembly GCA_964440195.1 of uncultured Candidatus Sumerlaeota bacterium. Classification (GTDB taxonomy): domain Bacteria; phylum Sumerlaeota; class Sumerlaeia; order SLMS01; family JAHLLQ01; genus CAYTRP01. The sequence continues at coordinate 6,813 of CAYTRP010000016.1, read as the reverse complement.
AACCCTCTCGGGAATGAATTACTGTCCTTCAATGGTACCGGACAATTTCCGGCCTGCCCCCGGTTCGTCAACGTCCGATAGAAATCCTTGCAAGTTTCTCACACTCCCTCCCGGTAAACACTCATGGTCGTCCCCCCTGTCGGCAGCGCCATCACCCCGGTCGGCATCATCGGAGCCGGAGTCAGTGGCCTGCTGGTGTCCCGCCTTCTCGCCGAAGCCCGCATCCGCCACTGGATCATCGACAAGGGCCGGCGGGTCGGCGGTCGCATGGCAACGCGCGAGGCACAGGACGCCCGGTTTGACCATGGTGCCCAATACTTCACCGCGCGCGATCCACGATTTCGCGCGGTCGTGAACGGCGCGATCGGCGATCGCATCGTGAAATCGTGGGCCACGGGCTTTCGTTTGGGCGATGGCTCGCTCAAGTCGAACGGAGAACCCCGTTACGTCTGCCGGGATGGGATCAACGCCTTTGCCAGATGGCTGGCTGCCCCGCTCGTCGTGGACACCTCCAACCACGCCGTCGCCATCCGCCACGATGGATCGTCCTGGGTCGTGAACATCAAGGATGCCCCTTCGCGCCGCGCGCGCACGCTCGTCGTCACCTGCCCCGCCCCGCAATCCCTCGAACTTCTCGGGGTGGGCGGCGTGTCACTGGCGCCAGAGGTGCGCGCCTCGCTCGCGGCGATCCAGTACGACCCGTGCTTTGCCTTGCTCGTCGTGTGCCAGGGACCGTCGCAAGTCCCGCCGCCGGGTGGGCTGTGGCCGACCGGCGGGCCGTTTGCGTGGATTGCCGACAATCGGCAAAAGGGCATCACGAACCGCATCACGACGCTCACCCTTCACACGCGTCCTGAATTCACGCGCGCCCACCTCAACGACGAACGTGACGTCCTCGCGGCTCACCTGCTCCAGGCCGCCGCGCCCTACCTCGCGGGTACTGTCCTGTCCCACCAACTCCATCGGTGGCTCTACAGCATACCGACCGCCACCTACCCCGAGCCGTTCCTTGCCATCAAGGAACCCGGACTGCTGCTGCTCGGCGGCGATGGATTCGGAGGGCCACGCGTCGAGGGCGCGGCCCTCTCCGGAATCGAGATGGGAACCTATTTGGTGGACAGGGCGAAGAATTCCTCGTAGTCCGACATCGTGCCTCCATCAAGGAAGCACTGGATGATCGAGCGCCCCAGCGGCGACAGGTCGGGCTCGAGGAACGGCTCGACCGTCTTGCGGAAAAAGTCCGTCAGGATCTCGGCCCCCTTGTCGTAGGCCTCGATGCCAACGTCGGGCTGCGTTTCCACCTGCAGGAACCAACGGGGCACCGTGACGCCCTCCACGCGCATCTGGAACGGCGCATAACCCAAGAGGGGGCAGCGGCATTCCACCAATTGCTTCTTGGGGAAGCGCGCATTGCCGCGCCGCGCGAGGTAATCGCGCGTGATCCATTCGGACATGAACCCCACCTTCCACGCGCCGATGTGCTGGTTGGGAATCAACACGTAATCCACTCCCGGGCATCGCTGGATCTGGTCCAGCAGGAGGTTTGCCTGCGGGACCTGGCGCCCCGTGGCAAACGGCCAGTAGCTGCCGACGCCCTCGCTCGCCAATCCCTCCGCCGACACGATGCTCGGGTTGGCATGGCCACGGGGCATCACCAGCCGCCACAACCACGCCAACGCGGGGGGCAGCACGTGGAGCAATCCCAGGATGCCATAGTTCGGCACTTCGCGCGTGCAGGGAGGAGTGCGCACCCCGATGCTGCGGATATCCACGCGCACTTCCTCGTTCTGCGGCGTGATGTTGGGAATGATCTTGCGCGGCAGGATCACGCGCGGATTGGGGCACTTCTTCCCCGGTGCGTCCTCGATGTGTTCCCAGATCATCGCACGGCTTCCCGGCACGGCATCGATGTTCATGAACAAAAGCGGCTCGGGGGGGCACGCGCAAAGGCGCTCCAGTTCCGGCTCCTTTCCATACTCGTTGATGTGGTCCACGCGGATGAACCACGAGTCCTCCGCGTCCACGAGGTAGAGCTTTCCGTCGCGATGCTGGACCGCCGGATGGCAAAGGCCCATGTCGTCGCACACCGGATGCAACTCGCACGTGCGGTTCATCTCCAAATGGCGCGACTCGCCCGTTACCAGGTTGGTGCAGAGCAAGAGCCGGCCGTCGGTCATGCGCTGGGGTGGTTGCAGCATCTCGCTCTTCCCGCCACCGCTCGCCCCCTCGTGCATGATGACGACTTCCTGGTCGTAGGGCGTGACCACGCGCACGGCCGAGCAATGGGCCGTCACCCAGCCTTCCCTCTCGCCCTGGTCGATCAACATCCCGTACACGCCCTTCTTCGCGCTCGGGCCGGGGTACAGGTTGTAGCTGAACATCTCGTAGATGTCCTTCTGCCGGTTGTGCACCACCACCTGCTTGCCGCCAAAGTGCGTGTGGCGGAACGGCGGAGCCGTGTAGATGACCGCCTCGGGCTTGAAGTCCGCGGGAAGGGTTTCCGGTTCCATGATGCCCTGCAGAAGGGCGAGTCCCAGTGCGAAGAAAGCCGCATTTGCCGGTGCCACGGCCAGGGCGGGCTCGCCCAGACCCGAGTGGCCCGTCTGGAAAGCGAACAGGCAAAGAGGCTGGGTCGCCAACCAGTCCAATGTCTCCTGGCGCACCCGCGAGAAGTCCTCCCCAAACCGCGCCTGGTAGGTCGGCTTGTTCGTGGGGGCACTGTCCGCGATCACCATGCAGTCCGGATCGCGCCGGCGCATGGCCGGATCGACGTAGTTCGCGGCGATGCCATTGCGCACGCGCGCCACCGTGGCCTCCACCACGCGCCCCTTGCCGGCGATCTCGTAGGCCACCTCGAAGTAGGTGCCATCCTCGCCCCCCACGGACAAGTCAACCAACTCCTGCACCGTGCGCCCAACCAGGACCGACGGCGCCCTTTCGAGAACTTGCACCAGTTCCTTGGGGGGATTCAATGCACGCCACGCGGGCAAAGGTGTTGTCATTTTCCATCCGCTCCGTTTTGAATCGACTCTCCAGCAGGCCCCACGCCAGACCGCCACTCCGTCGCGGGTCAACGAAATGACGAGCACCCACACTCCCCCTTGTCCGGCTTGCGGCGATCTTGCCTCGATCTAACCGAAAACTCGTCATGAGATCCTGACCGGCCCCCTTTGCCACCCGGTTCCTGCTTGTCACGCCGTCCCCCCTCCCCCCAGCTTTCCCCGCGCCCGGGAGTCCGCCCAAAGTCTCCCCCCGCCGCCCACCATCCTCCATCTCACTTTTCGAAGATCGCCCATGCCCGCACTCGCCGAACCCCGCACCGCGCTGGCCAAACTTGCCCTCGAGGACGGCACCCAAACCACCGCCGAGACCTTTGGCGCCCGGCGTTCCGTCGCCGGCGAGGTCGTCTTCAGCACCGGGATGGTCGGCTATCCCGAAGCGATGACCGACCCCTCGTTCTTTGGCCAGATCCTCGTCTTCACCTTCCCGCTGATCGGCAACTACGGCATCCCGGGCGACAAGGCGTCCAACGGCATCCTGACTCACTTCGAATCCCAGCGCATCCAGACCACGGCCATCATCGTTTCCGAGTATTCGCGCGAGCACTCCCACTGGGAGGCAATCCGCTCGCTCTCCCAGTGGATGGAATCCCAGGGTGTCCCCGGCCTCATGGGGGTGGACACACGTTCCCTGACCAAGCGCCTGCGCGAAAAGGGCTCCATGCTGGGCAGGATCGAGTTTCCCGGCCAGCCCATCGACTTCCATGACCCCAACTCCCAGCGCCTCGTCGAATCCGTCAGCTTCATCGAACCGCGCATTTATGGCAAGGGCACCAAGCGTGTGCTCCTGCTCGACTGCGGCTGCAAGGAGCGCATCGTCGAGAACATCGCGTCGCGCGGCGTGGAAGTGAAGCGCGTTCCCTGGAATTACGACCTCTCCAGCGAGGACTACGACGGCCTGCTTGTCAGCAGCGGACCGGGCGATCCCAAGATCTGCAACACCACCATCCACCAGATTCGCACCGCCCTGCGCCGCGACAAGCCGTTCATGGGAATCTGCCTCGGTCACCAGCTTCTCGCCCTCGCCATCGGCGCCGACACCTTCAAGCTCAAGTACGGGCATCGCAGCCAGAACCAACCCGTGCGTAGCACCGTCGACGGACGGTGCTACGTGACGTCGCAGAACCATGGCTACGCGGTCGACACCGCCACTCTTCCAGAAGGCTGGATTTCCTGGTTTGAAAATCTGAATGACGGCACGAACGAGGGCATTCGCCACATCGAGAAGCCCTTCTTCAGCGTCCAGTTCCACCCCGAGGCTTCCCCAGGACCCGTTGACACCGAGCATCTCTTCGACGACTTTCTCGAACTTGTGAAACGGCGTTGAACCTCTCGATCCACGGGGAACCGCGAATGCCCCTTCGTTTCCTTGGCGCGTTCCTGTGTCTTCTCGCGCTTGCCTCCTGCGCCCGCCGCCAGGGTCCCGCGGACATCAAGCTCCTCAACGCCAACCAACTGCCCATGCCCGTCGCCCAGGCCCTCGGGCCGGCCATGGTCCCGGTTTCCATCACACCGGATGGGCGCTGGCTCGCGACGACCGACGACCAGCATGCCGGCCTGTATCTGACGGACCTCGAAACCCATTACACCCGCACGATCACCCGCTCCTATAACACCGGCTATGACGCCTGCTTTTCGCCGGACGGGTCGCGCATCGGGTTCAAGGCCTTTCGCCCCGATCCCGAGGCGGAAGTCGGCATCTTCCAGCAGGCGGCCTTTGTCCACGATGTCGCGCGGAATCTCACCCACCAACTCACGCCGTGGTGTGCCGTTGTCGGCACACCGGCGTCTTCCGTCACGGGGCGCATCGCGCTGGCCGTCGGGGACGACATCGTCATTCTCTCGAACAGGCTCAAGCAACTCGGCCGCTATCCCGTCGGGCATTGCAGCAATCTGCTCGCATGGTCGCCGGACGAAGCCTGCGTCGCCTATGTGGACGCGAGGGATCGGGCGTGCCTTCTCGACCTGGCTGACGGAACGAGTCGCGTTCTCATCGGAGACGAGGGCTCCCATTACGGCCCCGTGTTTTCTCCCGGCGGAAGCCGCGTCCTGTTCCGCGCCGCCACGAGTCACTTCTCCGTCGTCGACCTGGCCACCGGCGCCGTCCATGACCATGGATACGGCGATGAGCCACGATGGCTTGACGACGAGACCGTCCTCTTCGTCGAGGACCAGGAAGCGCTCATGTCGCGCCCGGCAAGTCTCCCCAACGAAGCGGCCACCCCGCTGGGCTCTCCGGGAGTGCGATGGTACACCGTTGCCTACCCGATGACCGCCGGTCGCAAAGGCACCGACCTGTTGATCCAGCGCATCACACGGGAATCTTCCCTTGAACGGTTGCAACGCCTCGACTGGGTCGAACAGGACAAGGATCAAGTCGTTCCTTACGAGCCCCATCGCGGTCCAGCGGACCAGCACGCCTCTATTCTCCCGCCCCAATTGGTCCGCAAGCCCCACACCGTCGAGTTGGTTGGCGTCCCCTATGTCCACCAGATGAACCACGTCCTGCCCGGCTACCCCGGCGAATGGGCCTGCAATGCCGCGTGTGCGATCATGCTGCTCGCCACGCACAAGGCAATCGACCCATGGACACCAACCCTGCCGCCGATGAACGGTGCGGGCGAGTCGATCACCGTCAGCCCGTGGGGTGCCTACATCACGGAATCCCACGCGGCCGGCGACGTGACGTTCGCCATCGAAAGCCCGGGGCCCGACGGGCGTCCCGTGGCCGGAGCCTACGGCTACATCGTCCGGGAGGAGTGGAAGGACACCCGCAACTTCATGGCCGACTACATGCGCCTTCACGGCCTAGAGTCGGAAGTGGATTGGTCTCCCACCTACGCCAAACTGGCCGAGAGCATCGAGCGCGGCGAACCCGTCGTGGTCCTGCATCTCATCACCTACGCGGGACACTATACCAGCGCCATCGGCTACCTGAAGGGCAAGCGGGCCCTGATAATGAACGATCCCTACGGCGACAAGAACAGCCGCTTCTACCCCCACGACGATGGCCGGCGGGCCATCTACGACATGCCCGGCTACAACAACGGGTACCAGAACCTGCGCATGATCCGGTGCGTCATCACCGGCGCTCCCGGCTGATTTGAGGGCGGCGCCCGGATTGGGACGATTCCTGCATCCTTGCATCCGCAGGCGCGATGGGGCACCATTTCCCCCGCCTAAAGCGACGTCAACCACTCCCAAAGTCAAAGGACTGTCCCACTCATGGCCTATACCCTCCCTCCCCTGCCGTACCCCTATGATGCCCTCGAGCCGCACTTCGACGCACGCACCATGGAAATCCACCATACCAAGCACCATCAGGCGTACATCAACAACGTCAACAACGCCCTCAAGGACCAGCCCGCCCTCGCCGCCAAGTCCGTCGAGGACCTCATTTCCGACCTCAATGCCGTCCCCGAGAACATCCGCACCGCCGTGCGCAACAATGGCGGAGGCCACGCCAACCACTCGCTTTTCTGGCAGCTCCTGACCCCCAAGTCCCAAGGCCAGCCTTCGGGCAACCTCGCCGCCGCCATCGACCGCGACCTCGGCGGGTTCGACAAGTTCAAGGAGGCCTTCGCCGCCGCCGCCACGACTCGCTTCGGGTCAGGCTGGGCATGGCTGGCCCTTTCGGGCGGCAAGCTGGAAGTCCTCTCCACCGCCAACCAGGACAGCCCTCTCATGGAAGGCAAGAAGCCCCTGCTCGGGCTCGACGTGTGGGAGCACGCCTACTACCTTCACTACCAAAATC
>CAYTRP010000015.1:17303-18227 GCA_964440195.1 uncultured Candidatus Sumerlaeota bacterium | reverse complement strand
AAGTCGAAGCGTGGGTTCGACGGACAAATGCGCAAAACCACTGAACGGCATTGGCAAGATGCCCGAGCTACTTTGTAAACTTCAGGCTCAATTCAACGCCCCAACCAACTCCGCCGACAGGTCATCGGTTTCGAGGCTGATGCCGTCGAAGAGCCAGGAGGAGAGGTTACGTTCGGAGTAGAGGGGCGCGATGGCGACGATGAGTTTGCCTTCGCTTTCCGGGCGGCGGGCGATCTGGATGGTGGCCCAGACGATGGCGCCGGTGCCGATGCCGGCGGGGATGCCGGAATGCCAAGGCACGTTTCGCAATTTGTTTGGGGGTTGTTATTGCGGTTGGTGCAATTCCGGTTGCCTCCGGGGACAAAATGGAGTTGAGTCCTCCCGATTGGGGAGGCGTGGGCAATATGCCCCTTGCCCCTTGTGAGCGGGTGGCACCGGTTTGGCTGCGACCCGATTTGGTTGTTCGGTTGGCATTCTTCAGGCAGAATCTCAAGGAGCATGGATCATGCAAAACTCTTCGTGGATGTTTGGATTGTGTCTCTCGGCGGCCTTGGCTGGCCCCGTGTGGGTGGGAGCGCAGGAGGCGGCCGTGGCGCGCGATGTCGATCCGATGGCGGACATGATCCTCAAGCAGGCCAATGCTCATCTTCAGGAGACAAAGACGGCCTCGTTTCGGCTGATGGACACCATCGATGACGTGCAGGAGGATGGGCAGAAGCTGCAGTTTGGCCATGTGCGAACGATCAGCATCGTGCGGCCCGACAAGTTGAAGATCGAGGTGGTGGGGGATGTGACCAACCGGACCTTCTGGAAGGACGGCAAGACGCTGACGTTGATCGACAACGATCACGGGATCTATGCCGAGTTGCCGGATCCCGGATCCATCGACCAGGCGATCGACATGTTGCAGGACGATTACGACAT
>CAYTRP010000015.1:16545-17293 GCA_964440195.1 uncultured Candidatus Sumerlaeota bacterium | reverse complement strand
GGCGTGGACCTGATCAAGTCGGACGTGTACACGGCGATGCTCGACAACAGCCTGCGGGTGGATTATGTGGGCGAGGGTCTCGTGGGGAATGAGAAGTGCCACCACCTCGCGTTCGTGGGCGAGGCGATCGATTGGCAGTTGTGGGTGGGGGCGGATGGCCTTCCCAAGATCCGGAAGATGGTCATCACCTACAAGGAAGTCCCGGGCGAGCCCCAGTACACGCTGCAATTGCTGGATGTCCAGGATGCGGGCACCGTCACGGCGGCGACGTTCGCGCCCGTCATCCCCGAGGGAGTGAGAAAAGTGGAATTCCGCCCCGTCGAAAAAGTGACTGAATGATCAACCCGGATGTCAATCCGCCACCTGTCTTGTTGAGAGGAGTTTGTCCCATGAAGCGAATGCGGTTGTTTCCAGTGGGGATGGCCCTGGTTGTTGGAGCGATGTTGCTGTTTTCCTTCGGCGATGTCTGCGCCCGCGCGGGTGCCCGAGGAGGGGGTGGCTCGCGGGGTGGTGGTTCCCGCGGCGCCAGTTCATCGGTGCGATCCGGCTCCTATGGGTCGGTGAGCCAGTCGCGGAGCCGCTCTTATTCGCGGCCATCGTCGAGTTCGCGGAGTTCAACGGTCCGGCCATCCACCTCGCGGGGAAGCTATGGCTCCGTCAGCCAATCCCGCTATCATGCGCCGTCGTCCGCGTCGCGCGCCAGCTCGACCAGATCCTCCTACACGCAGATGAGCGGGGCCTCCCGGTC
>CAYTRP010000015.1:5754-16535 GCA_964440195.1 uncultured Candidatus Sumerlaeota bacterium | reverse complement strand
GAATTACGCCAGCAGTCGCCCAACAAGCGGGTCGAGGTCGGCGATTTCCACCTATGCCCCGCCCGCGGGGACTTCGCGGCCCGGCACGGGCGCGATCTCCACGTACCCTGGCACCGCTCGTCCTTCCTCGGGGATGAATCGTTCTGCTGTTGGAACGGTGCGTCCAACAACGGGGGCGATCAGCAATGCGAGCGGGTTGGCTCGCCCCGCCGGTGGCGTTTCCACGCGTCCGGCGGCTGGCTTGGCGGGGCGGGCGGGCGCCTCCGGCGGCAGTGTCAATGCGCGCGCAACGTCCGATCGGGAAGGCGATTGGAGCCGGGAGGTGACCGGTCCCGGTGGCCGCACGGGGACTCTCGAGGGGGAAGCCTCGGTCGAGGATGGCGAGCTGCAGGTTGACCGCGAGTTGACGGGTCCCGGCGGGCGGACAATCGAGGGCAGCGGGAACGTCACCCGGGAGGACGGAGAATTGTCCTATGATCGCGAAGTGACGGGTCCGGGCGGAAGGACAGCTTCCAGCTCGGGTGAGGCGACGCGCAACGACGGGGAAGTGGAGTGGAATCGCGATGTGGAGGGGCCCCGTGGCCGCGAGGCGTCGCTGGAAGGAAGCGCCGAGTGGGACGATGGAAGACTTGAAATCGATCGCGAGGCCACGGGTCCCCGGGGGAACACGATCGAGGATTCCGCGGAGGTGACGTGGGATGACGGCACGATCACGGTTGATCGTGAGATTGACGCCGACGGCGTCGGGTACATTGCGGGAGCCAGCCTGATTGGCCGGCGTTACAACACGCTGCCGTACGGTTACCGCACGGTTGCCTGGGGAGGTGCTTCCTACTATTACTCCGATGGTTACTACTATGAGCCGTACCAGGACAATGGCTCGTGGGGGTACGCGGTGATTGCCCCACCGGTGGGGATTGTCGTGTACGAACTGCCCGACTGTGCCGATACGGTGATGGTTGGCAATGTCGTCTTCTATGAATGCGATGGGATCTATTATCAGGAGACGATCGCCAACGGGCTGGTTGCCTACGTTGTCGTGGCGCCGCCGATCTAGGGAGCGAATCGATGGGGGAGCCGGGAATCGCGAAGGCTTCACCGTCAGGGGACCATGACTGAAGGAAATGGAATCGCCCGGCCACATATCGTCGCCGGGCGATTTCATTTCCAGGTCCTGCCGCGCGGGGGGCGGTGGCGTGCCTTTTGGGCATCTTTGAGTTTGCCCGCCGGTGCGGCATGAGTCAAACGGCGTGGATGCCACGGAAGATTCTCCAAGCATTTGCATCGCTGCGCCTCACGGTGACGCTCCTCGCCCTGTCGATGGTGTTGATCTTCGTGGGGACGCTCGCGCAGGCGACGCACGGCGTTTGGCAAACGGTTGACGCCTATTTCCGGAGCCCGGTCGCCTGGATTGAGCTGCAGTTGTTCGTCCCGCATCCGACGGCACAAGTACCGGGCGCGATTCCCTTTCCCGGGGGGCTCACGATCGGGCTTCTGCTGATCGTGAATCTCCTCGCCGCGCACACGCTGCGCTTTCGACTGGTTGGAAAGCGCATCGGCATCGTCGTGCTTCATGCGGGGCTCATCATCCTGTTGGTGGGCGAGTTCGCCACGGGGATGTTCGCGCGGGAAGGGCTGATGAGCATCGATGAGGGAGGGAGCTCGAACTACGTCGAGGATATCCGGACCGTCGAACTTGCCGCCATCGATTCCCCGGACGGGAAAGTCGACCGGGTTGTCGCCATTCCACAGGGCATGATCGAGGATGCCATCCGTGGCGGGACTCCCCTCGCGCCCAAGGAGTTGCCCTTCTCGATCACGATCGATCGATGGCTTCCGAACGCACGGCTGCTCCGCGCGATGGGGCCAACGCCGGCCAATCGCGGGATCGGCCTTGACGCGCTTGCGGAGGAAGTCCCGCAGGCCCGGGGCGTCGATGGAGCCCAAACGAATTCACCGGCGGCGTACGTGACGCTTCGGCGCGAGGGCGAGGATCTCGGCACCTGGCTGCTTGCCGCCGACCTGATCGATCCCCAGACGATAGACATCGACGGCAAGCCCTATGGCCTTGCCTTGCGATTCAAGAGAACTTACATGCCGTATCGCATCCACTTGATCGAGTTTCGGCACGACAAGTTCGTCGGGACCGAGGTCGCCCGGAACTTCTCCAGCCGGGTGCGCATCGAGGATCCTAGGCGCGGCACGGATCGCGAGGCCCTGATCTGGATGAACAACCCGCTGCGCTACGCGGGCGAGACGTTCTACCAGGCGTCCTACAAGCCCGATGGCAGCGGCACGGTGCTTCAGGTCGTGCGCAATCCCGGTGCGATGCTTCCCTATATCGCGTGCCTCCTCGTTGGGGGCGGCCTGACCTTGCACTTTGTGCTGGCGCTGGTCGGCTTCCTGCGGCGTCAAGCGGCCCGCGAGCAGAAGGAACGGGCGGCCGCGTGCCCGGGGCCCGGGATGCCCCCGGCACGCGTGGTGCTGCCTTGGGTGGTGGGGGCGTTGGGACTGTTGATCGCGTGCTCCGGGCTCTTGCGTCCCGCGCCCCGGACGGAGTTCGACGTGTCTGGATTCGCCCATCTTCCCGTCTCCGCCGGGGGACGGGTGAAGCCGATGGACACCCAGGCGCGTCATGTCCTGATGGTGGCGGGCGGACGCCAGTCCATCCGGGCAGAGGGAGGCGTGGTTTCCGCGTCGCAGTTCCTCCTCGCCCTGATGGCCGACCCCGAGTCGATTCGCGATTACCCAATTGTGCGCGTCGACCACCCGGACGTGCTGGCACTGATGGATCTTCCGCCCGAGGAGGGAGGTCGCATCACCCTGGCGAAGATCGAGCCGCATTGGGAATCCATCACGGAACAGGCAAGCCGCGCGTTTGACATTCCCGCAAAGCGGCGCGATCCCTTTCAACGCGCGATCGTCTCGCTCAGTGACCGCGTCAGCACGCTCCTCGCGCACAGCAGCATGGTCGCGCCGTATGCGATTCCTCCCATTGGCGAAGGGGGCGAGTGGCGCCCCTTTCACGATGCCTTCATGGAGTCGGGAATGATCGTGTCCGCGCAAACGGCGGGAACGACGCCACGTCTGCATCCCGCCGTGGCGTCGTTCATCTCGATGATGACCGCCTACGGCGAAAGGGACGCGCCGGCCTTCAACGGCGCGCTTGCATCCTACCAGGCCCTGTTGTGGCGCGACATGCCGGACGTCATGCGCAAGGCCCGGCACGAGGTCTTGTTCAATCGCGCCTCACTCTTCCTGGGGGCGAGCGCCGTCTACGTTCTCGCTTTCCTGCTGGCCTGCGGGGCGATCCTGCTGCGGATGCGCGCGACCCCCATTGGCGGCCGGTGGGGGAACCTGCCGGAGTCCTTGCGGGTGTCGTCCGTGTCGCTGATGATTGCCGCACTTCTTGTCCACACCCTCGCCATCGCCTTTCGCATCTACTTGCAGGAGCGGCCACCGGTCACCAATCTCTATTCCTCCGCGGTGTTCGTGGGTTGGGCGGCGGTTCTGATCGGCGTGTTCCTGGAACGGCTGCACCCGATGGGCGTCGCGACGCTGGGTGCCGCCTCGGTGGGCTTCGCCACGCTGGTGGTGGCGCACAACCTGGGAAGCGACGGCGATACCATGCAGATGATGCAGGCGGTGCTGGACAGCAATTTCTGGCTGGCGACCCACGTGATCATCATCACGCTGGGCTACTCGGCGACGTTTCTGGCGGGTGTCCTGGCGGCGATGTACCTGTTGATGGGAGTCTTCACGCGGTTCCTGGCGAGGGAGCGCGCGACGGCCCTCTCGCGGATGGTGTACGGGGTTGTGTGCTTTGCGCTGCTGCTCAGCTTCGTGGGCACCGTGTTGGGCGGGATATGGGCGGACCAGTCATGGGGGCGATTCTGGGGCTGGGATCCCAAGGAAAACGGGGCAGCCCTCGTGGTCCTCATCAACGCGATCATCCTGCACGCGAGGTGGGGCGGGATCATTCGCGACCGTGGCATCATGGTTCTTGCCGTGGGCGGCAACATCGTCACGGCCTGGAGCTGGTTCGGCACGAACATGCTCGGTATCGGCCTGCATTCCTATGGATTCATGGACGCGGCGGCCTTCTGGATGCTGGCCTTCGTGGTGAGCCAGTTGGGGATCATGGCGATTGGGCTGACGCCACTGGCAGCGTGGCGGAGCCGGTTGCCGCATGGGTGACGGGCGCGGGCGATTTGCAGTGGAGGGGCTGCCGAAAACGCTTGCTCCTAAATGGATGTTCTTATCCAGAATTAATGTTCGGCGAGCAGGAAAGTTCGATCGCGCACGAAGGACGCGGACATGGATCAAGCCGATCTCCCGGAAAGTGTCGCGCGCGCGGCGGAGGCCACGCGGCCCTTGAGGATGCGCGGCCTTCTGGTGCAACTGGGTTTCCTTCCCATCGCCTTCGTCGTGGTCCTCGGGATGTTGGCGGGCATCGGGGCATTTACCTTTGGCTACGGCCAGGGTGCGTCCTACCTGTCGAGCGACCCCGCGGCGTGCGCGAATTGTCACGTCATGCAGGGACATTACGATTCCTGGCAGAACTCGAGCCACAAGCATGTGGCGGTGTGCAATGATTGCCACCTCTCGCATCATCCGATCGGCAAGTGGATCGTCAAGGGTGACAACGGGTTCTTCCACTCCCTGGCCTTCACGACGGGGTACTTCCACGAGCCGATCCAGATCAAGCCCCGCAACCGGCGCGTGACGCAGAATGCCTGCCTCGATTGCCATGGGGATTTTGTCCATCAAATGCTGCCGGTCCAGCCCGGCGGCGACATGATGTTGTGCGTGCATTGTCATAGCGACGTGGGGCATGCCCACCGCTGAGGAACCGCAACCGACGTCACCATTGCTCGAAGGAGACTGCCTGTGAGCGCCGACAAAGAAAGAGCCAAGTCCGAGGGATCGAATCCGCCGCGGCGGGTCCTCCTGCCCAAGTCCTTCATCGCACTGCTTGCCCTTCTCTTCGTCCTGACGGTCGGGGCGACGCTCACCGTGACGTTCGTTCTCGTGACGATGTTCGAGCACAAGCAGGATGCCCGCTCGCCCTACCTGCGAATTGTGGAGCTGGACGAGACCAGCGTGGATCCGGCGCTGTGGGCACGGAATTGGCCCAGTCACTTCGACCAATACAAGAAGACGGCCGGCGACGAGTACTATGGGGGGTCGAGCGCGTTGCCCGAGAGCAAGCTGGAGCAAAGCCCGTGGCTGCGGCGCCTCTATGCGGGCTACGCATTCGCGCTGGACTATCGCGAGGCCCGCGGGCACGCCTACATGCTCAATGACCAGATCCTCACCCAGCGGGTGACACAGCGGCCCCAGGCGGGGGCCTGCCTTCATTGCCACGGGTCGACGACGGTGCTGTATCGGGAAGCCGGCCTGAAGGCGATGGGGCTCCCACATGACCATGAGACCCTCGCGGCGGACTTCAACATGGAGGCGGTCATTCGCGGATTCCAGGAGCTGAGCCAGAAGCCCTACCACGAGACCTTGGCCATGCTGACGCAGGTTCCCGACGGGACGCCGCGTGGCGGCGACCAGGTATTTCCCACACCGCAGCCCGTGGCCTTTGGCGATCTCGACGCGAAGGAGATCGAGCAGCACCTGGAGTTTGCCATCAGCGAGGCACATCCGGTGAGTTGCATCGACTGTCATGATCCGAAAACAATGGCCGTCCGCATCACGCGGCCTGGATTCGTGTTGGGAATGGTCAAGCTCGCGGAAAGCGATGAACCGGTGCCGCACATGCCGAGCGTGGAAGCGTGGCGGCGGGGGAGTCGCAGTGAGCCCTATGATCCGAACAAGTTGGCCACCCGCCAGGAGATGCGCTCCTTTGCCTGCGGCCAATGTCATGTCGAGTATTACTGCGCCTCAAGGGACACGCTGACCTTCCCGTGGGGAAATGGGCTGAAAGTCGAGCAGATCGAGCAATACTGGGCCGACAAGAAGTTTCCCGACGGTGATTCATTCCACGATTACGTTCACGCCGAGACGGGCGCGCGCCTGTTCAAGGCCCAGCACCCCGAGTTTGAACTCTGGAGCCAGGGCGTTCATGCCCGGGCGGGCGTGAGCTGCGCCGACTGCCACATGCCCTATGAGCGCGTGGGGGCCATGAAGCTGAGCAATCACAACGTGCGCAGCCCGATGGAAAACATCAACAACGCCTGTCAGGTGTGCCACAATGTGCCCGAGGAGGAGCTTCGCGATCGCGTGAAGACGATCCAGGGCCGCACGGTCGCCATGAAGGAGCGCGCGGCGGAGGCCATGCTCGACATGCTGGATGCCATCAAGGAGGCGAAAGCCGCCGGATTGGCGGACGAGGATCTCGCGGAGGTCTTTGAACTCCAGCGCAAATCCATGTGGCGCCTGGATTACATCAGCAGCGAGAACTCAAAGGGGTTCCATGCTCCGCAGGAAGCCGCGCGCATCCTTGGCGAATCCATCGATTTCAGCCGCCAGGCGCAGGCCTTGGCATTGCGGCTCAAGGCTGGCGGGTCTCCGGCGGTCACGCTATCCAGCAATGCCGGCGCGAAAGCCGCACGGTAAGCCTTGACGAAGAGAGCCGTTTCTCGCGCGGCAGGATCCCTGCCGCGCTGGGTGCTGGCCAGAGGAAGCGTCGTGGCTTGCGAGTCCGCGTTATTCATGGAAACCGCATGAATGGATCGGACACGGAAAATCGAAAAATGGCTAAAGGGGGAAAGCGTGGGCCAGCGAGCCGGCTTCCGTCCGGAAGCCCCGCATGGCGGGGGAGAGAAGCATCGAGTCAATGATGGCCTCGGCGGTGGCCCATGTGGCGGCACGAAAAAGGAGGCTCATCGCCTCGCCGTCACTGGCAAGTATTGCTTCGTTGCGCCAGGGTTCCGCGCCGCCGAATCGAAGACCTGTCGAGAATGCCAGGGCGAAATCGCCGCTGCCATGAGAGCCGGGTGAGCCAAGCAGTCCGATGGCGCCGCTCAGGTGGCGGGCGACGCGCTTGAGTTGGTGAGGCATGAGGGGCGCATCCGTCGCGGCAATCATGATCAGCGATCCATCGCCGCTCTCGGCGGGCGGGTCCTCGAATCGCAGGCTGTGTCCCGGCAGGCGCAGGTCTTCCTTCTTTCCGAAATTGGAGAGAACCAACGCGCCGACGGTGAACTCTCGGCCGCCGATTTCCACGCGGCGGGAAGCGGAGCCGATTCCGCCCTTGAATCCAAAGCAGATCATGCCGGTGCCGGCGCCGACGCTTCCCATTTCGAATTCCGGTCGCGCGTCGGCCAACGCCAGCCCCGCCATCTCCGGCGTGACCGCGAGCGAGCCGATGTCGCTCAATTGCCCATCGTTGCACTCCATCACCACGGCGTTGAGGGAGCGTATCCCGGGTCTGTCGCGCAGGATCGATTGCACGGCCCCTTGCTGCACCGCGCCAATGGAGAGCGTGTTCGTCAGGAAGACGTCACTCTCCATGCTCCCCAGTTCCTCGATCTGGGGAAGGCCCATTGATTTGCCGTATCCATTGAAGACATGGCACGCGGCGGAGACCGGGCGGGACAACACGTTGTCGATTCGGAGCACGGAGACGCCGGTTCGCAGGATGCGCGGTGTATCATTGATCAGGGTGTGATGGCCGACGGCAAGCCCCGGTACATCGGTGATGCGATTGAGTGGCCCGGCCGGAAGTCCATCGGGGAACTTCGAACGATCACGAAAACGCATCACGTGTGGCTTCCTCGGGGGGATTTTCTCGCCAGCCTTCCGGCAACGGCGAAATGGGTCAAGGGCCAGGCGCTTGTTCGATCTCGCTTCAGTCGGCGGCGGGAAGTGGGATCGTCCCGTGCAACATCCACGCGCGCGGGTTGTGCTCGAACCCCAACCGTGGATAATACTCGTTTGCCTTGGGAGCCGCAAGCAGGACGATCATACACTCCGGCTGGAGTCGTCGCCGGGTTTCCTCGATGAGTTGCCTGCCAATGCCCTGCCGCTGGAACTCGCCATCGACGGCGAGATCCGCCAGGTAGGCAACATAAGTGAAGTCCGTGAGTGTCCGGGCAATGCCGACGAGTCGTTCGCCGTCCCATGCGGAGATCGTCAGGTTGGCGTTCCGGAGCATTCCCTCGAAGATGTCGGGGCGATGAATGGGGCGACGTTCGCCAAGAGTCGAGCGACTGTAGAGATCGATGGCCTGCGGCACGTCGAGGACCGCGTCGTCACGATAGTCAATCTTCATGGGCGTGCGCTTTCCTCCGTCACGGTTCACCGATTGTTTTTCCCCGTCTCCGATCCTCCACGACGCGCACTTTGGCGTCAAAGGCAGCGCCGAGGTCGATCCCCCGCGAGTTGCAGTAGTTGAGGAGGGTGATGAGGACATCGGCGGCTTCCTCCGCCAATTCGGCGGACGGGATGGACTGGCCGCGCCAGAGCTTTTTTTCCTTGTTGGCGAGTTCGCCGGTTTCCCCGCACAGCTCCAGGGCAAAGAATTCGGGTGGCCGGGGGGGATAGAGTGCCGCGTTCCAGTCGGCCATGATTGGTTGGGAGCGGGTGATTTCGCGGGCGAGAGACGTCTGGAACGCGGGGGAGTCAGGGGTTGCCATGGTGCGTTGCCCAGCTTTCGCTGAAATTTCGTCCAAAAGGAGGGCGACAATCCTGTTGACGGCGTCGGGACGTTGGACTGTGCTCTCAAGCCCTTCAGTTGAAGGGTCCCCCCGTTGCGGGGTCAATCTTTCAGCAGTGCCCACGAAAGGTTCTTTCGCATGTCCCGTTATACCGGACCCGTCGTTCGCCAGATGCGCCGCGCAGGAGTAGATCTGTTCCTGAAATCTTCTCGCTCCAAGTCGGCCAAGCGGTTCACCGAGCGGCTGTATCCGCCGGGCCAGCATGGCAAGATGCAGAAGAAGCTTTCGACCTACGGCACGCAGCTTCTTGAGAAGCAGAAGCTCAAGTGGATGTTCGGCATCCACGAGCGCGCTCTCCAGAACTACATGGCCAAGGCCGTCCGCTTTCGCGGTGTGACGGGCACGGTCCTCCTTCAATTGCTTGAGCGCCGCCTCGACAACGTCGTCTACCGCGCGGGCTATGCCATCACACGCCGCGGCGGCCGCCAGCTTGTTCGTCACAATCATGTGTATGTGAACGGCCAGCGGGTGAACATCCCCTCCTACAGCGTGCGCCCCGGAGACGTGATCACGATCTCGGAAGCGGCCAAGAAGAACCCCCATGTGGCCCAGGCGCAGGAATTTGTGCGCATGGACGGCCGCAAGGCGTGGCTGGACTACAACGAAGGCGACATGAGCACCAAGTTCGCGCAGATCCCCTCGCGCGAGGATCTGGATGACCTGCCCATCAAGGAACAACTCATCGTCGAATTGTACTCGAAGTAATCTGCGACTCTATCCGAAATGCACAAGGGGCCGGCATCGCGAGATGTCGGCCCCTTTTTGCGTGTTGGGGGGCATTAATCACGCCGCCTCGGCGGCTTCGCGGAAAGGAGAGCGGAAGGGCCATTCTGGTTGCCAAGGGTGGCGACATTCGGGCAGAACGAGTTGTCTATCTGATCAAGGGGGTGCTGGACCGTGACAACCTTGACGCGTATCAGGGACCCCTTACTGGAATCGGTCATCACCCCCGGTGTCCGCCGATCCACCACGGCGGGGGATTGGGTGATTCTTGCCGTGATCATTGCGGGTGTGGGCGCGTACGTGGCATTGGGTGGAGATCCGGCTGGGTTGGGGGGCGCGCTTTTCATCCTTAATATTGTGCAGCATTGTCGGGATGCTGCGAGCCGTCGCGCCGTGGAGAAGTTCTATCATCTTCCCTATTGGAAGAGCGCCTCCTACTGGCTGCCGGTCATGGTGCTCGTGTGGCTGTTCTCCCTTCCCTCCATTCTGCTCATTGTTTGTCTTGTCGGCATGTCGTGGATTCTCGCCGTGAGCCTTCGAAAATCCCCGGCGCGATTCTCCGTGGGAACGGTACTTCGAGGCCCGGTCATCGGAGAGCCCGGTTATCTCGACATCATGGCTGCGCGGTATTTGTTCATGATGTCCGCCGGGTTTACGCTCATTTACAGCTCTGCTTCGTTGGCTGGAATTCCGGTGAAGTGGGGGATCCCGCCACTGATGGAGATCTTCTCATGGATTGTGCTCGCGATTACCGGTTGAGCACGGGGTGGAAAGTGCGGTGTCACGTTTCATGCGCATTATGCAATCGCCCGCACCATTGCTGATTCATCAATCTGAATTCAAAATTTCCGCCAATACACCCGCCAACTCGTGCCGGGCTGGCGGTACTCATTGACCGCGAAAGCCTGGTCCTCGGGCGAGAGTTCCTCGGTGTAATCGGCCCAGTCCGCGGGCCAGCGGCTCTGCACGGGAATCTTCTCGATGTCGTGGGTCGCCGAAAACCGGCCATCGAGCAGATCGCCCACGCCGGGGACGAGGTGCTCATGAATCTCGACGAGGACATCGCACTCGGCGAGTGCGGGGGCGGCCTTGGGATCGAGGAGTGTTGCCTCGTAACCTTCGCAGTCGGAAATCACGAGCGCGGGCAGGTCGCGAATCGTCGCCAGATCACCCGTCTTGAAGAATTCCCCAACGGCCACGCGATCGGCGACCTCGTTGAGTTCGGCCATCGCGACGCACAGCCGGCGCGCAACGGGGTCTGTGTCGTGGGCGCGTATCCTTGCCCGTGGGATCAGCCGCGCCAATCCAACGGCATAGTAGCCCTCGGCGCATCCGACATCCACGATCAGGCGATGTCCCCGCGTGGCGAGGCGTTGGATGACAGGATGC
>CAYTRP010000015.1:498-5744 GCA_964440195.1 uncultured Candidatus Sumerlaeota bacterium | reverse complement strand
AGTTCACACTCATACGAGCCCACGAGCTTGGGGAGCAGGGCGCTCCCAGTGGCGCGCTCCGTTGTGCGCATTCCCGCGAACGGACCGGAGAGGACGACAAGTCCGTTCTCCTGCCCCCTGAGCTTGCGCGCGACGACGAGGCTGTGGGCGCGCAGGGCCTTCTGGCGCTTCAGGAACTTCCAATGATTCCACAAGCGGCCCGGCGTGGCCTGCGACAGTTTGCCAAGGAAGCTTCCCATCCTATGTAGACCCCCTTGCAAGCTTCAAGGCCTCGGGCGGCGAGAGGACCTCGAGGAGTTCCCTGCGAATCTGCTCGGTCTTCGGTCCCGGTTCGAGGCGGTTGTTCTCCCAGTCGGTGACGTAGAAGACGTCCACGACCTGATAGCTCTCCGTGGCGATCAGCGCGAGGTGCAGGTGGAGCTGGTGGCGGTCGAGGACCGTCGTGATGTCGTAGAGCAAACCCGGGCGATCGGGGGCCTTGACCTCGATGACGGTGTATCCCTCGTCGCTTTCGTTGGAGATGGAACACGCCGGAGGCCGCAGGTCGAGCCGCGCCGCGGAGACCGGCTTCATGCCGCCAAGCTGGCTTCCCCAATTGGCCTGCTTCTCGCCGCGCAGCACTTGATTGAGGCGTTCGTGCAGGCGATCGATGACTCCCTGATCCGTCGGTGGCTGGTTCTGGTAATCCTGGATCTGGAGGATGTCCACGCACGTGCCGTTGCGCGCGGTGTAGACCTGGGCGGAGAGGATGTTGAAGCCGCGCGAGGAGAGTGCCCCGCAAAGGTTGCAAAACAGTCCGGGGGCATCCTGCGCGACGCAGTGCAGCTCGCTGTAGTTGCGTCCCTCGATCGGTTCGAGTTCGAGACGGACGTTTTGCGTGGGGCCGAGACCCTGGGCGAGGAGGATGTGTCGCGCCATCTGGGGCGGAGGGGTGCTCTGGCGATAGCGCGCTGGCATGTCCGCGATGAACTCGATGATTTCCTCCGGCGTCACCTCCTTGCCGGAGGCATCGCGCGCGGCCTGCAGGAGCCTGACTTCTTCCAGGACCCGCTGCGCGGCGTCGTTGGAGGAGGGCACGGGCCGGCGGCGTTGGTCCGGGCGCCCGAGCAACCGGTCAAGGGTGTGTTCAAAGAGCCCCTTGATGAGCATGCCGCGCCAGTCATTCCACGAATCGGCGGAGACCGCGCGCAGGTCGCAACAGGTGAGGACGTAGAGCATCCTGAGGAGTTCAGGATCGTTGACGTCGCGGGCGAGCCCTTCGGAGACCCTGGGGTCATCGATGTTGCGGCGCAGGGCGAGGTTGCTCATCTTCTGATGATTGGCGACGAGGGAGTAGAGGATCTCGCGTTCCTTGGGCGCCAGGTCGAGCCGCTCGGAAATGCGCTGGATCATGTGCGCCCCGCGGATGACGTGGCCGCGTCCCTCGCCCTTGCCGACATCGTGGAAGAGCAGGGCCATGGCGAGGAGGTCGAACCGGAGGACATCGCGGGCGACATCCGCGGCGTGGGTGGCGCCAAAGGGGGTCGCGCCCGTTGCCAGTTCGACGGCGCAGTCCACGGATCGCAGGAGGTGCTCATCGACGGTGAACTGGTGATAATAGTCGATGCGCGGCAAATTGCGCACGAGCCCGAATTCCGGGAAGACAGCGGACAGGAAGCCGCTGTCATGCATGGCGCGCAGGGTCATGCCGGCGTTCCGCCGATGGTTGAACACCGCCATCAGGTCGTCGCGCAGCAACGGGGACTCGCGGTAGGCATCGTCAATGTCGCGCGTGTGGCGCTCCACGAGGTTGCGGGTGAAGTCGTCGGGATGAAGTCCGTGCCGGCAGGCGACGCGGAACAGCCGCATCATCCACATCGGGTCGCGCGCGATGGCGGCGGCCTCGCCGGGCTCGACCCACACCTCGTTGTCGCGCGACCAGAATTGCCCCTCGACCAATTGGCGGCGCATGCGGCGGGCGTTTCCGGTCGAGGGGTGCTCGCCTTCGCGCTGGATGCGGCCAAAGACACGTCGCACGACGCGATAGACGCCACTCACGTGCTCGTAGTACGCGCGCATGAGCTGTTCCTCGGGAAGCAGGTGGTCGCTGCCGTCGTAGCCGAGAGTGGGGGCGATCTTGATCTGCCGCTCGAAGTTCAACTGGTCGGACTTGCGCCCATCGACGATGTGGAGGCCGTTGCGCAGTTCCAGGAGGAAGGCGTAGGCGCGGCGGAGATCGCGCTCCTCGCGCGGCGTGATGAGTCCACTCGCGCCAAGGGAGGCCAGGCTCATCTCGCCATGGGCGAGACACGCGAGCCAAAGAAGGACGTGCAGGTCGCGAAGGGCGCCGGGCGCCTCCTTCACGTTGGGCTCGAGCAGGAGGACCGTGTTGGAGAAGCGCTTGTGCCGGTTGAGCGTTGCCTGCACGAGTTGCTTCGAGAGCGACCCGGCGTAGCGCATGCTCAGGCGCATGCGCATGGATTGCTCGTTGGCCCGCGCGAGGTTCTCGCTTCCCCAGATGGCATGCGCGCCCATGAGCGCGGTCGTGAGGTCAACCTCGCGGCCGATCTCCGCCTCGACTTGAAGGGTGGTCTTGATGGAGTAACTCAGGTCCATCTTGAGGTTGAAGAGGGGATAGACGTAGGCGCGGACGAACTCTTCGTCCTCCTTGAGGGGTTCGCTCTTGCAGAGGAAAAGGATGTCGATGTCCGAGAAGAGGTTCAGTTCGCGCCGTCCGTAGCCGCCGGTGGCGTAAACAACCATGCTTTCGCGCACGTGGGAATAGGCGGGATTCTCCGACAGGATTGCTTCGGCGTGTCCGGCGAGGAGGCGGTCGATGTCGTCGCTGTAGGCGCGGACGATGTCCCGGCCGGTGCGCCGGCCATGGCTGGCGCGAACGCGCTCGCGCGCCTGTTCAAGTTGCTCAGCGAGGGTCTCGGAAACCGGGAGCATGCGCGCCTGCCTTGTTGGGTGAGCGCCAACATCGGCAATCCGGTCGGCGCGCGGCAATGAAATCTTCCAAGGAGGTGGCGGGATGGACTTGGCCCGGTGCGGCGGGCGGTGGCACAGTCCGCGCGTATCTCATTTCGAAACCAGGCTTCTGCCATGACCCCCATCCTGATCATTGGTGCTGGAATCGCCGGACTGGCGGCAGCGGTGGAACTCCACCGGCGGCATGTTCCCTTTTTCCTTGTCGATGAGGCACCCGTGCTGGGGGGGCGATTTGCCCCGAAAGGGGGCAATGGATGGGTTAGCGATCCAGCGGTGCCGTGGATCAGCACGAGCGACAGCGCCGTCCTCGACCTGATACGGGCGGCAGGATTGGAAGCCGAACTGGTGGCATTGCAGGGGCCCATTGTTCGCCGGCGCGCGGGGCAACCCGACGAGGTTGTCGAGGGGTCCTTCGTGACGCTTCGTGGAGGTTTCGGGTCGCTATTCGAGGCGTGGCGGCACGAACTGCCGAAATCCATCCTTGGGACATCGGTGGCCGCGTTGCGCTGGATCGGCGACCGGCGGGTTTTCCTGTTCCGGGATGGACGCACGGGGGCCACGCTCGCGCACCCCGTCTCCCGCCACCGGATCGAGGCAAGCGGGGTCATCGTCGCGTTGCCCCCGAGTCGTGCCAAGAACATGGCATCGCAAAGCCGGGTTCTTGTGCCGATGGTGGACCTGTTGGGCGGGATCCCGGTCCACCGGTATGCGGCGGGAATCTATGTCGTCCCACGGGTGGATGCCCCGTGGGCGGCACTTCAGTTGGAAGACCATGACTCGTTGAGTCTCGTCGTGCGCGAGGAGGCGAAG
The DNA here is from genome assembly GCA_964440195.1 of uncultured Candidatus Sumerlaeota bacterium. Classification (GTDB taxonomy): domain Bacteria; phylum Sumerlaeota; class Sumerlaeia; order SLMS01; family JAHLLQ01; genus CAYTRP01. The sequence goes on along the minus strand of CAYTRP010000015.1, from coordinate 1,964 downwards.
GGCCCCGAGCGCGTGCCAGCGGGGAAGAGCGTGCTGGTCGCAACCGGCAAGGCGGATGCCGCGGGTTCGCCCCGCAAGGTGGAGACCTTTGGCAAGCTGTTGTACGCCGATCTGCGGGAGATCATCCCCGGTCTTCCGGCCGAGCCGGAGCAGGCGCTTTCCGCCGTCTGGGACATTGCCGCGAGCACGGCGGAGGGACTGAATCCCGAAGTCCTGCCGACCGATCCGGCCGGTGCTCCCGTGGCCATGGCGGGCGAGGCATTTGTCTCCGGGCCGGAGAGTCTGCACGAAAAGCTCGCGCTGTCGGGCCGCAACGCGGCCCGGATCGTCCTGGCGAAGCTCGCGCTTCCTTAGCTGTTGGCGATGAAGATCGCGGCGACCGCGGCGAGGGCCAGCACGATGGCGAGGACGAGGAGGGTGATCTTGGCCCAGCTCCACGGCCGCTCGCCCATGACGACGCCGCTGCGCCCGTTGATCAGCACCTGATACTTTTTTTTCTGCACTTCGTAGGCTGCCATCCAGATGGGGAGCAGGATGTACTTGAACGTGACGCCGTCGATCATCGTCTTGAGTGAATCGATCTGCTGGCGGTCGCCGCCGATCTGGCTTCTCACCAACATCCGGATCTTGTCATCCATCTTGAGCCGCGCGGTCTTGAATCCCTCGCGCGCATCGAGCTGGTAGCGTTCCGAACGGAAGCCGCTGAGGTAGTCCTGGCGGTATCCCGTGCAGTGGGGGAGGTCCCACGGCTCCAGCTTCTCGACAAGATTCGTGGGCAGATGAAGGGAGCTGCAGACCAGCACGTCGTCGAACCAGTGGTTGACCTGGCCCTCGACTCGTGTCCACCGCGTGCGGCGTTCCGTTCGGCGATTCTTGCCGCTGCCAACCGTGACATAGTAATCATCCCCGCGCTGCCCCGTGTAGAACGTGTACGTCATCGAGTCGTATGTCCAGTAGGGCACGTACAGACCCTGCAGGCGATCGAGCCGATCCACCTTCTTGAGGGCGTTGGGCGCAAACCACCGCGAGCGAATCCAGGCGCTGAAGTTCTTTCGAGCCTCCTCTTTCGGAATGCCAAAGGGGAGGATGCCACCCGGTTGCATCATGGGGGTGGCGGATTCGACTGGGTTGTCGATGACGGAATCGCAAAACGGGCAGTGATCCACGGAGACATTGGCGGGCAACTGCACCTGCGCTCCGCATCCCCGGCATCGCACCTCGCCGATGACTCCTTCGAGGACTGTTTCGGCAACCCGGGCTTTCTCGAAGTACGTCTCGAAACACAACTCCTTCACTTCATCCGGCGAGTGGGGAACCACCTGGACGTGGCCGCAGTATTGACAGGTGAGCTTTTCGGCGTTGGGATCGAAGAGCATGCCGGCACCGCAGTTGCCGCAGGGAAAGAGGCGTCCCTCGCGCGGATGGCCGGTCGGTTCGAGAGTGGGTTGTGCTTCTGTGTCGGGTGG
>CAYTRP010000015.1:0-488 GCA_964440195.1 uncultured Candidatus Sumerlaeota bacterium | reverse complement strand
GCCCCCGGCGCCAAAAAGAGGGGGTGGCTGGCTTTCTCGGCCGGGAGGACGGACTCGGGGATATTCATTGGCCAAGGAAATCGTGCCTCAATAAGGATCAACAGGTCCCATAGGTCTCATCTCTCCCATAGGTCCTGTTTAGACCATCCCCGCGTATGGCGATTTTTACGCTGGCGGGAGAGGCGGCGGCATCGTCGCGAAGAGCGGTGCCAGTTCGCCCACATCGCCCGCCTTTGTCCATGCGGGCATGCCCTGCTTCCAGACGAGTGTATCGTTTTTCAAGGTGCCGGCGGCCGCCAGATTCTGGAGCGAGGCCGCGTCGAGGGGCCCCTGCGATTGGCCGCCGACCGCCACAAAAAAGGCGACGGCACCGGGCAGGGGAGGAGGCACCGCGCCCACTCCGCCATAGGCCGGGTTGGCGGCGCCGGCGGCACCCGCACCCATGGCGCCCATCATCGTGTTGGCCATGGCCATGCCGGCCCCGAGAC
>CAYTRP010000014.1:0-18302 GCA_964440195.1 uncultured Candidatus Sumerlaeota bacterium | reverse complement strand
CGCCGGGAAGGAAGCCGCCGTCCTTCACCCGGCGCGGCAGGCGCGCGACATCCATCCACATGATGAGCAACAGGGTGAACAGGGCGACGGCGGAGGCGCGCGGCCCAAAGTGGCGTCCGTCGCGGATCAGGTCCCGCACCGTCCACGCAAAGAACAAGGCGATGAGCGGCATGGCGGGGAGGAGGCTTTGCAGCCAGGTGGTTGGCAGGAGGAACACAAACTGGAAGATGAGGAAGAAGGCCGCGGGCCACAGGATGCGCAGGACCGGCGGCGCCGTTGGCCGGCGAAAGACCATCCACCCGTAGCCCAGCACGAAGATGGTGAGGTACGCCCAGACGCGTCCCGAGCGCCGCATGCGCGTGAAGCCCCGCGCGAAGCTGGAGGGGCCCTCGCGCCCCAGGTTCTTGCCGAGATAGTCCGCAAGGAACGCGTCGAGCGATCCCTGCATCGAGAGGATGACCAGCAGCGCGACGAAGGGAATCGCGCATCCCAGGCCGAAGAGCACGACGGGGAGCAGCCGCGCGCGGCGCTCCATCGCCCACCACGCCAGAAACATCAACCCGATCGTGAACCCGAGGATCAGGGTCTTCACGCTGAAGAAAAAACACAAACCGAGGACAAACCCCGAGGCGAGCCACGTCCAGGCCGATCCCGTCCGCCAGGCGCGCACCCACAGCAGCACGGCGACCACCCAAAGCAGGTTCATGGGGGAATCGCCGCGCAGTTCCATGGCCTTGGCCGCGATCGGGACGGAGACGACGCAACCCGCGACGGCGAGCCACGCGGTGACGCGGTCCTTGAACACCTCGGTGCGCGCCAGGCAATACAGCACCGCCAGCGTCGCGAGGGAAATGGCGAGGAAAATCGCCCGCAGGGGAAGGATCACACCGGCGCTCTCCGTGCCGAGCAGGCGCAGCACCCCCGCGAGCATCCAGGTGATCGCCGGACCATGGTTGTCCCACACGTCCACGAACAGCACTTCCCCGCGCAGCGTGGCGAAAGCCGCGCCCAGCATCTGGTATTCGTCGGGATCGGCGCGCAGGACAAATGCCGAGAGGACATGCGCCACGAGAAAGAAGACGAGCATGCAGCCCACGACCCAGGCGGCACCCGTGCTCCAGGGGCGCTCCCTCGGGGCGGAGCCGCGCTCGTCGGGCGGCATCACTCGGCCTTGCCGGATTCGGCGGCGGGGGTTTCTTCCACCTCAACGGACGCGGCGGGCGCATCGCTGGTGGACGCCTCGGGTGTGGGCGTGGCGGATTCCGCGTCGCTTGATTCGGCGGTGCCTTCTTCGGAAGTGCCGTCCTCCTCCGCGGCTTCCTCGCCTTCGATCGCGGGAATCGTGAACTCCGTGCTGGTGATGGGCGCGTCCGCGTCGATGGCGCGGATGGGCGTGGCATCCTGCAGCACCTCGAACCCGCGGACGATGATCCGGTCGCCCGAGCGCAGGCCAAAGGCGATCTCGATATCCTCGCGTCCCTCAAGGCCGAGGTCGACGGGGACCATGCGCGCCACCTCGTAGGGCGCGTCGGCGGGCTTTTCGACGAGGAAGACGACGTCGCGGTTGCCGCGCCGGCTGATCACCGAACGCGGCACGGCGATGACATCGCGGCGGGCCTCGGTGACGATCTCGACGCGCCCAAACATGCCGGGCTTGAGGAGGCCCTCGGTGTTGTCGAGCAGGATGTCGACGTCGAAGGCGCGCGTGTCGGGGTTCACGTTGCTCGAGATGGAGTGGACCTTGCCGGAGAGTTTCGCGTCGCCCCGCGCGTAGATGAAGACGTCGGCGTCCTGGCCGAGGGCGAGCGAGCCGACATCCTTGCTGGTGATGTCGCAGCGCATCAGCACGCGCTCGCGCTCGATGATGCCGCAGACGACGTGCCCGACGGAGACGTTGAGCCCGTCGTAGTCGGTGATGGCTTCCTGGCCAAAGCCTCGCTGGAACTTGCCCTGGCCTTCGAGGGTGGCGCGCGAGACGAGCAGGCCGCTGAAGGGCGCGCGAATTTCGAGCGCGGCGAAGCGGTCGTCCAGTTCCCGCAGGCTGGCTTCGGCGCGCGCGAGGTTGATCATGTTCTGCCGCTGCGAGTTGCGCGAGCGGTCGAGTTCCAGGCGCGCGGAGTCCACCTCGCGCAGCGCCGAGATTCCCCGCGAGTACAGGTCCTGGAGCGACTGGTAGTCGCGCACCCGGTTTTCGAGGGTGCGCTGGCCGATGTCGAGGTTCTCCCGCTGGATCTCCACGTCCGCCTCGCGCAGGTCCTTCTCGCGCTGGAGCGTCGGGCTCTCGATGCGCGCGAGCAGCGTCCCGGCCTCGACCGGCTCGCCCTGCGGCCAAGGCTTCTCGAAGCGCAGGCGTCCGCTCTCCTCCACCCTCACGGAAACGCTGCGCGCCGGGATGATCGAGCCGGTCGTCGCAATGGTCGCCCGGATCTCGCCGCGTTCGACGACGCGGGTGAAGACCGAGGTCAGGTACGTCCGCTCGCGGGTGGCCGGCGTGGGCGATGCGGCCGCTCCGCCCCCGGGGGTGTTGGCGTCCTTGGCCGCGGGCCCGGAGGAGCAGGAAAACAGGGAGAGGGACATCGCCAGGGCGAGGATCAAACGCGGAAATCGGAGATCAGTCATCGGCTCGGCCGCGCCCACCCTTGGCCCGCAGGATCAAAGCGGGGGCACTGATCCCGCCAGCCGGTGCCATGGATCAACGGAAATACCGCCAAGCGGGTTGCCGGGGGCTGTCGTGACCCCCCCGGGGGGGCGGAACAGGGGTCGGAGCGCATCAAATTTCCGGGCCAATGACGATTGCTGTTGCGGCAGAGCAAGAAAGGTGGGTTGGTCCAGTCTGACCTTTGATGCGAAGACCCGGTCTTGCTCACACTATCCGAAAGGCGGTAGGGGACTATGCGCTCTGTTTCACGATACTTGTCACGCGCGGTGCTCGGGACATTGTTGGTGATTTCTCCCTGGGCCCTGCAGGCCCAGGACGCGGGCGACACCTGCGACGACGCGGGTGAGATTGTCACCAATGGCAGCTACAACTTCGACACGACGGGTGCGAGCGGCAACGACCCGTGCTTCGCCGGGCCGCCAACGGTGTTCTACCAGTGGACGGCACCTTCCGACGGGACCGCGACGGTGGATCTCTGCGGTTCCAGCTATGACACCTGGCTGACGGTGCTGACGTTCACGACGTGCCCGGCGGATTGCGATGCGGACTTTGTGGGCGACGACGATGATTTTTGCGGTCTTGCGTCGAGCGTCACCTTTAATGCCGCGGCCGGCACGAAGTACCTGTTTGTCGTTTCGGGAGTTGACTCCTTGGACTTCGGGCCCGGTGTGCTCAATTTCTCCTTCACCCCGCTCGTGACCGAACCTGGCGACACATGCTCTAATCCGTTCGAGATTACGGGAAATGGCGCCTACCCCTTCGACACGACGGATGCCATCTCCAACGAGCCGTGCGGTTTCAATGTGGCGTCGCCGACCGTTTGGTTCCGGTATGAGGCGGTGGCCGTCGGAACCATTTACGCCACGTTGTGCGCCGGTGGGGTCTCGGAGTTCGAGAGCACCATCGTCGCCCACATCACGAACGGGACCTGCCCGACGAATTGCTCGACGGCCGTGGCTGGCGAGGACCAATGCGGTTTCATTCCCGGTGAGTTTGGCGTCGAGTTCGACGTCGTCCCCGGCGATATCGTCTACCTCACTGTGAGCGGTTGGAGCGCGCTGGACTTTGGAGCGGGCAACTTGACGTTCGAATTCACGCCCGAGGAGCCGCTGCTCATCGAACTCGCGAGCTTCAGCGCCAGCTCTTCGGGCGTTGGCCAACCCGCCACCATCCTGTGGTCCACCTCCTCGGAAATCGACAATGTCGGTTTCAATGTGGACCGCGTGCGCTTCCAGGACGGAACACCCACCCCGGCCGGCCGCGTCAACCCCGCGCTGATTCCCGCCGCGGGCTCGTCCAGTCAGGGGGCGTCCTACAGCTTGATTGACCCGCTGCCTGTCTCGGCGGGCGAACAACGCGGCTACGTCCTGGTCGACATCGACGCCAATGGCACCGCCACCCGCCATGGCCCCGTTCGCCTTGAACTGGGCGGCCTGCCCTCCGGCGAACCGGAGTGGTCGCTCTACTAACGCGTCAACAAACCCGCTTCACCCTTCCCCCCGGTGGCTTCTCCAAGAGGCCCTCGGGGGGATTCTCTTGGGCGCGGGGCGCGTGGGAGTCCGGTTTTGTGTTGCCGGATCGGCGGCGGCATGGTTCCTTGCGGTGAGGAGAGGTCTGCGGATGATGCGGAGCGCGATCCTGTTGGTTGCCTTGGTGCTGCTGTGCGGCGGCAGGGCATCCGCGCAGACTGCCGGGAACTCCTGCTCCCAGGCGGGGTTGCTCGTCGAGAATGGTTTCTATGCCTTTAACACGACGGGCGCGAGCGGCGATGACCCGTGCTTTCCCAATGCGCCGACCGTGTGGTATCGTTTCACCCCGCCGCGGGATGGCATCCTGCGCGCGCTGCTGTGCGGGTCGTCGTTCAACACGTTCCTTTCCATCTACGAGGGGGTGGACTGCGCGGCACTGCGCTGCACGGACCGCATCGCCGAAAACCGGTTCACCTGCGGCGCGAATGCGGCGCTGATCATTCCGGTGGAGGAGGGCATGCCGTACCTGCTCGCCATCAATGGCGACGGGATGTTCGACCAGGGGCCGGGAATCCTGGAGTTCGAGTTCCTCTCCGGTTGGCCCGGGGTGATGGCGGGAGACGATTGCGCATCCGCCGGAGTGATCGCGCAGTCGGGGCTCTATCCCTTCGACACAACGGGCACATCGGCCAACAACCCGTGCCGGCCCGGGCCCCCCGCGCGCTTCTACGCGTTCACGGCCCCCGCGTCCGGCAATGTCGTCGCAGGAACCTGCGGCGCAGGCTACCGCTCCTCGCACCTGACGATCATCGAGTCGGAAACCTGCCCGACGACATGCGGAAACGTCGTCGCACAGGGATCGCAGGGATGCGGCGAGAATCCCTCGCTCTCCTTCGCCGTCGCGCGGGGGAAGACCTATCTGATCGTGGTGAGCGGCGTTGCCAACAATGACTTCGGATTGGGCGTGCTCGACTTCGTCTTCACGCCCGGTGCCGTTGGGAGAGACATCAACGGGGACGGAATCGTGAACGTGGCGGACGTGACGATGTTGCGCCCGGCCATCGACGCGTTGCTGCAGTCGGACCCCAGTGCCTATGAGGAGGCGTATGACCTCAATCAGGACGGCACGATGGACCTCGACGATGTCGAGTGGCTCGCAGACACGGTCGTCGATCCGCCCGCGAACGAGCCTGGGCACCCTGTCGGGGTAGAATAGAGTTGACAGGACGACTCCGGACCGCGACTCGCTAACACGAAGCGACCTTTCACCAAGAGTGGAGTCAGGCCATGAAGCTGTCGGTTCTGCTGGCAATCGTATTTTGCCTCGCCATGATGGGAACCACCGGCGCGGGGGCACAATCCGCCGGCGACACGTGCGCAACCGCTGGCGTGATCACGACCAACGGCTTCTATCCGTTCGACACGACGGGGGCGAGCGGCGATGACCCCTGCGTGATCTTTCCGTTGGATATTCCCACGGTGTGGTATCGATTCACGGCGCCTGGTGATGGAAGGGTGAATGCGGACTTGTGCGGGTCCTCCTTCGACACGTACCTGACGGTTTTCTCGGGGGATTCCTGTCCGGCTTCGTGCAGTGGCATCCTTGTGGAGAATAACGATTCTTGTGGTATCCAGTCTGCCGTCTCGTTTGCGGTAACGGCAGGGCAGATCGCCTACTTTGCCGTAAGCGGCAGTAGGGAAGCAGATTTTGGACCGGGGGTGTTCGACTTTGAGTTCGTGCCGGCGGGCGACACTTGCGATGATGCCATCGAGGTGGCCTCTGGCAGTGCCACGCCCTTTGACCTGACGTTGATGAGCGCCGGCGACGACCCCTGCGACGGCCCCACGTTCAGGACGCTGTGGTTCCGGTACACCGCGTCGGCGAACGGCGTGGTGACGGCGAGCACCTGCGGGTCGTCTTTCAATACCAACCTGCAGGGCTTCATCGCGGAGGGATGCCCGGTGACCTGCGGGGACAAAGTCCTGGGCAACAATGCCTCGTGCGGGTTCCAGTCGCTTGTGAGCTTTGACCTGAGGCAGGGCGAGACTGCTTACTTCGTCGTCGGGGGATGGAGTACCACTGACGCCGGACCCGGGGTGTTCAATCTGGCGTTCGCGCCGACGCAGGCGGGCCTGGAATGCGGCACCGCCGGCGTCGTCACCGGCAATGGCACCTATGCCTTCGACATCACGGGCGTCCCCGATAGGGATCCCTGCTTTTCACCTGCGCTTGCCGTCTGGTACCGTTACACGGCACCGGACAATGGAATGTTGAATGTGGACCTGTGCGGCTCCACGTTCAACACCTGGCTGTCTCTCTTCAACACCGATGCCTGCCCGGTGTCGTGCGGGAACCGGATCGCCACCAACGACAACTCCTGTGGCCTCCAGTCGAGCCTCGAGATCGAAGTCGTCGCGGGACAGTCCTTCTATATCTGTGTCGCGGGCAGCGGTTCTAGTGACTTTGGCCCCGGGGTGATGAACTTCAGCTTCACTCCCGGCGGTCCCGTTGTGGCGGGCGACATCAATGGCGATGGTGTGGTGAATGTCGCGGATGTGACGGAATTTGGGAACCTGCTGCGCGCGGGCACACCGCCGCCCTTGGTCGTCGGCGACATCGACAATGACGGCGTTGTGAATGACTTTGACATGTCGGCCCTCGCCTCGATGATCGTGAACGATTGAGCAATCGGCGGGTCAGGCGCACCGGCAAGCTCGGCCCGGTCCCCATCCTTGGGAACCGGGCTTCTTGTTTCGGATTGCGGTTCCGTCGCCAATCCCGTTGTGTGAATATTGAAACTGAATCGGAGGGTTTGTTCATTTGGCCTGGAGGATTCCGACACCATGACATCACTCATTCGCCGTTTGCCCTCCCTGTCCGCGTGCCTGCTGGCGATCCTGTGCGTCGCCAGCGTGCGCGCGCAAACCGCGGGCGGCACCTGCGCCACCGCCGGTGTCATCGTCACCAACGGTTCGTACTCCTTCGACACCACGGGCGCGAGCCCGAACGACCCCTGCGCCAGCATCCCAACGGTGTGGTACCGCTACACCGCGCCGTCGGCAGGGACAATCGATGCCGACCTGTGTGGATCCTCCTACAACACCTTCCTGACGGTCTTTCCCGGAAACACGTGCTCGCTCACCTGTGACGACGCCATTGTCTGGAATGACAACTCCGCGGGATGCGCTCCCGGCAACCAGGGATCCAGGCTGAGCTTCGACACGGCCGGTGGCCAGAGTTTCTATTTCGTCATCAGCGGCTGGACGCCGGGCAGCTTTGGCGCGGGCGTCTTCAATTTCACCTTCACGCCCTCCGGAGACGTGTTGGCGGGCGACACGTGCGCGGCTGCCGGAGTCCTCGTCGAGGACGGGAGCTATCCCTTCAATACAACCGGCAAGAGCGCGAACAACCCGTGCGATCTCGGGGGCTCGCCAACCGTGTGGTACAAGTTCACTCCGCTGGTGGACGGCACCGTGTACGCGGACCTTTGCGGGTCGGGCTACGACACGTTCCTCACGGTCTTTCGCGGGCCGTCTTGCCCCCTCGCGTGCAACAACGTCGTTTCGTTCAATGACAATTCGTGCGGGCCCCAGTCGGCCGTCTCCTTCACGGGTTTTTCGGGCGTCGCGTACCTCATTGCCGTGAGTGGCGCCAATGCAGGCGCTTTCGGGCCGGGAGTCCTCAACTTGTCCTTCGCCCCCTTCAGTGGGTTGGCCGGTGACACCTGCCTGAACCCGCACATCCTCGCGGAGAATGGCAACTATCCCTACAACACTGTTGGCGCGAGTCCCGACGAGCCGTGTGTCTTCGGGATCTCGGCCCCGACGGTCTGGTTCAAGTACGAGGCGCCATCCCACGGCACGGTGACGGCTTCGGCATGCCCGGGCGGGGCGGCAACGTTCAACGTGACGCTCGTGGCGCACGTGACCAACGGCGCGTGTCCCGTCAACTGCGAGACATCCGTCGACGCGACCAGTGGGTGCGGTCTGGTGCCCGGTGAGTATGGGGTGCAGTTTTCCGTGCAGACCGGAGATGTGGTCTACATGACCGTGAGCAGCCCGTCGGTCTCGGCCGTGGGCTCGGGATTGTTGGCATTTGCGTTCACGCCCGGGGGGCCTCCTTCGGCACGCGGCGACATCAACGGCGACGGCGTGGTGAATGTGGCGGATGTGACGGAGCTTTCGAACCTGCTGCGCGCGGGAACTCCCCCACCCCTGGCCGTCGGCGACCTCAACGAAGACGATTCCGTCGATGAAGACGACCGGGACATCCTGGCGGATGCGATCGTGAACGAGTAGCGCCATCCGCGGCAAATCAACATCGCAAGCGCCGCCCGGTCCCCGCAAAGATGAAAGCGGTGGACCGGGCGGCTTCATTTTTGTGCGCCTTTTCTGTTGATCGCCCCAGCCCCCCACTCGTTTAATTTTCTCGTTGCTGCTTCCTCATGGCGGCTCACCGCGCGATCGGTGGGCGGGCTGGGGAGGAATAAATGTTTGGCTTCGGCCATGTGGACGGGAGAAGGACCCCATGGGGAACGATCCGGTCGCGGCCCAATTGGCTGCGTGCGGGCGAGTCGTGGAACTGGGACGAAAGCTCCTTGCGGAGAAGTCGCCCACCTTTCAGGCATTGCTGGCGGAAATCGGCAAGGGCAAGCGCCCCGCCATCCTGCACAACCTTGGCGGCTCGGCCTTCGCCGCCGTCGTCGCGTCGTTGTCCGAGCGCCTCGAACGACCCATCCTCGTCCTCACCGCCGGGATGGAACGCGCCGAGCAGCTCGTCGACGACCTCGAATTCTTCGGGTGCCCCCGCGCGCTTCATTATCCCAAGTGGGAAGTCCTGCCCTACGACGAGGAGGATCTCTCCCTCGAGGTCACCTCCAAGAACCTCGACGTGTTCGACGCGCTGGCCCTCGCGCGCGACCCGGGCAAGGCGCCCAACGCCGCCGACGCGCGACACCTGGTCGTCACGGCCCCCATCGACGCCTTGATGCAGCGCGTCCTTCCCGCCGACATCCTCGAGGGCTTCACCCTGCGAATCAACTGGGGCGATCGCCTCGACCTCGCCAAGCTCGCCCAGGACCTCGACCGCTCGGGATACGAGCGCGTCGGCCTCGTAGAGGCGCGCGGCGAATTCTCCATCCGCGGCTCCATCGTCGACATCTATCCCCCCAACACCGAGGACCCCATCCGCCTCGACCTCTTTGGCGACGAGATCGAGTCCATCCGCCACTTCGAGGTCTCGACGCAGCGCTCGACCCGCGACCTGGGCACCGGCATCACGCTGTCGATTCCCGCCGCGCGCCTCAAGCACCACATCGAGGACCATGTGAAGGAGGGCGGCAGGCTCGCCACGCTGTTCGACCTGCTCCCCGGGGACACCCTCATAATCCTCGACTCGCCGGAACGCTACGAGGAGGTCTGCACCTACTTCGAATCGGCGGTGCGCCGCCAGTACGAGGAGGTGCTGCACGGAAGCTCGCAACTCGGGCCGCCCGAAAACCTCGTGCTCTCCATCCCCGACATGCAGGCTTGCATCAACGCGTTCCGCCGCATCGAGAACACCACCCTTCCGGTCAACACCGACGAGAAGTCCGCCGCGCGCTTCATCTTCGAGTCGGCGGGCTTCGCCCCCGACGGCGACGGGCTGGACCATTGGATCTCGGCGATCCGCCGCCGCCAGCACGAGGACTACCTCGTCATCGTCGTGTGCGACAACGATGGCCAGGCGCACCGCTTCGACGAGGTCATGCGCGAGTTCGAGCTGAGCGCCCGCGTCGTCCTCGACACCGCCGCCGCCGACAAGGTCACCCTGCGCGAGGCCGTCGAGGGGTATCGCGACATCCTGCTGGTCGTCGGCGCGCTGCAGGAGGGCTTTGCCTTCCGGGATGCGCGCGTCGCCTTCGTCACCGATCGCGAGATCTTTGGCCGCTATCGCCGCCGCCATGTCTATCGCAAGATCTACAAGGGCCGCCCCGTCTCCACCTCGGGGGACATCCAGCGCGGCGACTACATCATCCACGTCGACCACGGCATTGGCCGCTACCTCGGCATGCGCCAGCAAACCATCGATGCCCGCGTGATGGACCTGCTCGAACTCGAGTACAGCGACGGCGACAAGCTCCTCGTCCCCGTCGAGAAGATCCGCTACGTGCAGCGCTACGCCTCCTCTCAGGCCGATCCGCCCCTGCTCGACAAGCTCGGCAGCAACAAGTGGATGAAGCGCCGCCGCGCGAGCCTCAAGCTCGTCGAGGAAATGGCGCAGCAACTCCTCGTCCTCTACGCCAAGCGGGAAGTCGCCGAGCGCAGGCCGTTCCTGCTCGATGGCATCGCGCAGACCGGGTTCGAGGCCTCCTTCCCCTATCAGGAGACCCCCGATCAGGCAAAGGCGATCCTCGACGTGAAGCGCGACATGGAGCGCCACCAGCCCATGGACCGCCTGCTGTGCGGCGACGTGGGCTATGGCAAGACGGAGGTCGCCATCCGCGCGGCATTCAAGTGCGTGCAGGACGGCCGACAGGCCGCCGTGCTCGTCCCCACGACCATCCTCGCCCTGCAGCACTTTCGCACCTTCAAGGAGCGCTTTGCCGAGCACGGCGTGCGCGTCGAGCTGATGTCGCGCTTCCAAAAGTCGCGCGAGGTCTCCAAGTCCAAGGCCGCCCTCGCGACCGGGGAGCTGCAAGTCGTCGTCGGCACGCACAAGCTCCTCGGCGGCGACATCAAGTTCAAGGACCTCGGCCTGCTCGTCGTGGACGAGGAACAACGCTTCGGCGTCAAGGCCAAGGAGCGCCTGAAGGAACTGCGCGCCGAGGTCGACATCCTGACCATGACGGCGACGCCCATCCCGCGCACGCTGCACATGGCGCTGGCCGGCCTGCGCGACCTCTCGGTCATCACGACACCGCCGCCGGACCGCCACCCGATCAAGACGCGCATCATCCATTGGGAGGAGGAGCAGATTGCCGAGGCCATCCTGCGCGAGTTGAATCGCGGCGGCCAGGTCTTCTTCATCCACAACCGCGTGCACAACATCGAGGAGATCGCCAGGCAGGTGCAGAAGATCGTGCCGCACGCGCGCATCGGCGTCGCCCACGGGCAGATGAGGGAGGAGGACCTGGAGGATCACATGATCCGCTTCATCCAGCGCGACTACGACATCCTCATCTCCACCACCATCGTCGAGTCGGGCATCGACATCCCCAACGCGAACACGATCATCGTGAACCGCGCGGACGCGTTCGGCCTCGCGCAGTTGTACCAGTTGCGCGGACGCGTTGGCCGCGAGAAGCGCCGCGCTTACGCGTACCTCATCGTGCCGCAGGGCCAGGCAATCACCGAGACGGCGGTGCGACGCCTTGCCGCCATCGAGGAATTCACGGAACTCGGCTCGGGATTCAACATCGCCATGCGCGACATGGAGATCCGGGGCGCGGGCAACCTGCTGGGCAAGGAACAGCACGGCATCGTGCACGAGATCGGCTTCGAGTTATACTGCGACATGCTCCAGGACGCCGTCTCGCGCCTCAAGGGCGAGGAGCGCCACGACCAGCACGACGTCGAGATCAAGTGGCCCGTCAGCAGCTACATCCCCGCCCCCTACATCCCCATCGAGACCCAGCGCGTGAACTTTTACAAGCGCCTCTCGCTGATGACGCGCCAACCCGAGGTGGAGGACCTCGCCGCGGAGCTTCGCGACCGCTACGGCGATCCTCCGGAGCCGGTGCTGACGCTGCTCGAACTCACGCGCCTTCGCCTGGCGGCGGCGCGCATGCGGGTCTCGCTCCTCGAGGCAAGCTCCACGGGCGCGCGCATCTCGCTTTCGCGCCCGATGGAGGACAGGCAGCGCGATCATTGGCGACAGGCGGGCAAGGACACCGCTGGTGTGTCGTCCTCGGTTGCCGAGAGCATCAACGTCGCCTCGGTCAAGCTTCTGGCGGGCGATGCCCTCGCGCGCATCAAGGCGCTGCGCGAGTATTTCAATGCGCTGTATTATCTGCAACAAAAGGAAACGGAAGCTTCAGAAGCCAGTGGCACGGAGGCCCTCGCGGAAGGAGCGCGGTGACCGCCCGCACGCCTCCCAAAGCCGCCGAGAGTCCAGCGTCACGTCGCGCGGGCGCAGATGCGCGATCCCCGCGTCGGCCCGTGTGCGCTCGCGGATGATGGAGGTGTCGCGTCCGCGCGTCTCGCAAAGGATGCGGCCCATCTCCACGCGGGAGAGGCTGTCCGGTCCCGCGGCGTGCCACACGCGTCGCGCCTCCGTAGCGCGCGCCGCAAATGCCAACCCGACGCACAAGTCCTCGACATGCACCGGGCTGCGCGCTTCGTCGCTGAACAACGTCATCTCGCGCCCCGTGCGCACGCACTCTTCCATCCATTTCAGAAACCCGCCCGAGTGCGTGCCCGGTGGCCCGTGGATCAACGGCGCGCGCACGACGACTCCGCCCGGATGATCGAGCACCACCCCCTCGCCTTCCACCTTCGTGCGGCCATACACGCCAAGGGGCGACGTCGCATCCTCCTCGCGATAGGGCGCGTGCTCGCCGTCAAACGCGAGGTCGGTGGACACATAGACAAGGCGCGATTGCGGCACGTGCCGCGCGGCGGCCTCGCACAGGTTGCGCGTGCCTTCCACATTGATCGCCTGCGCCGCCTCGGGATCCTGCTCGCACGCGTTCAGGTCCGTCAGCGCGGCGCAGTGAAAGACGGCCGCCGGTTGCAGGTCGCGAAACAACCGCGCCATCGGGCCTGCATCGAGCAGGTCCACCGGGATCGTGTCCACGCGCGGGATCGCGACGGGGTTGTGATGATTCGTGCCGACAACGATGTTGCCCGCCCCGGCCAGCAGCCGCGCGAGGTGCTCTCCCAGAAAGCCCGATGCCCCGGTGACAAGCACGGGGCCGTCGAACCGGGGCATCGGAATGGATGGGGATGGCGTCACGGGTCAGCCCAGGATGCCGCCCCGGTCTCCCGAGGAGGAGATGCCCTGAATGAACCGCTTCAGGGCGTAGAAGTCATTGCAATACTTCGACGCCTCCTCGAGGTCCACGCGCTTCTCGCGCACGTGGTCGGCGAGGCTCTGGTCCATCGTGCGCATGCCCTCCTCGCGCGTCTGCATGACGCTGACAAGGTCCGCGGCGCGGTCGTCGAGGATGAGCTTCGCGGCCACCTGGGTGACGACGAGGATCTCCTGCGCCGCGCAACGCCCCTTGCCGCCCGCCTTCTTCACCAGGCGCTGCGTCACGACCGCCGCCAGGTTCAGCGCGATCTGCTCGCGCAACAGGCGGTGTTCCTCGATCGGGAAGAACCCGATGATGCGCTGGATGGTGTGGACGGCGCTCGTGGTGTGCAGCGTCGAGAGCAGCAGGTGGCCCGTCTCCGCCGCCTTGATCGCGATGCGGATCGTCTCGACGTCGCGCATCTCGCCGACCATGATGACGTCGGGGTCGGCGCGCAGGGCCTGGCGCAGCGCGACGCTGAAGTTCTGGACGTCGAAGCCGATCTCGCGCTGGCTGATGACGCTTCGGGCACTCACGTATCGGTACTCGATCGGGTCCTCGATCGTGATGATGCGCAGCGCCTCGCGGTTGTTGATCTCCTGGATCATCGCCGCCAGCGTCGTCGACTTGCCGGAACCGGTGATGCCCGTGACGAGCACCATACCGCGGTTGCGCGCCGAGACCTTCTTCAGCACCTCGGGCATGTCCATCTCGTCGATCGTCGGGACCTTGACGGGAATGTGGCGCAGCGTCGCGCACAGCTTGCCGTCCTGGTAGTACACCACGACGCGGAACCGCGCCGTGTTCTCCAACTGGTACGAGCAGTCCACGCCGCGGTGCTCCTCCAACTCGTGGCGCAGGTGCGACGGCATGATTTCCTTGAGCAGCGCGTTCATCTCGCGGTGCGTGACCGCATCGGTCTCGACGCGCACGAGGTCGCCGTTGATGCGGAAGAAGGGGGCGTTCGCCTCCATGATGTGAATGTCCGAAGCACCGTGCTGGACCGCGGTGGCGAACAGGGCCTTGAAGTTCATGCGTGACCTTTCGAATCGAGTGCTGCGCCGGGCCTACAACCCGGGCAGCCAATTCCGGGCGCGCGACGGCGGTGCGCAAGGCGATTTCGGGCTCTGGGATTGCCGTTGGGGGCTAGGACTTCGACTTGCGCGGGAGTGCCTGCTTGGCTCCCTCGTCCTCTGCGGGGGAGGGAGGCTGGATTCTTCTCCAGAGTTGCGCGAGGAGGTCGCCTCCATTTGCCAGCCAGTCCTCGGTTCGCTCCCGTTGCTCCTCCTCGGACAATCCCTCAAAGTCCCGGCGGACTTTCTCCTGGCACTGTCTTTTCATCTCAACGGCGTCAAACGTCTTGGTCTTCATCGGTCATGACCTCCTTGGGAGAGCGGATGTCGATCGTCGAATAGCCCATGCGCAGATTGACTGAGTTGAAGCCTCGGATGCGGTTGATGTTCACCAAGTGCTTGAAGTTCCAGCTCACGATTAGATCCGCCCTGCTGACGGTTGCCATTGCCACGTGGTGGGCATCGTCCATCCAACGAGCCCCCACGACTCCTGCCTCGAGGTAGGCATCGCGCAACTCGGTGGCCTCTTGTTCAAGCGGCACGGCTTCCAGCGCGGTTGCCGGCAATCCCGGCAGGATTCGTTGAACACTGGGGGGCGCGTTGGCAATCTCGCGAAGCAAGATCGGGGAGATCAGCAGAATCAGATGGCCAGAGTGGGCCCTTTTGAAGAGAGCTACGCTTTCATCCATGAACTCTTCGTCTTCGCAGCCGCCAAAGACCGAGGTGTCGACGTAGTATCGCGGTATCCCGCCCATCATTGATTCCTCTTTGGACACATCCCCCAAGCCACCCACAGTGTCTGGCAGGAGAGTGCCAAAGGCAACGACTCTGTTTGATCACCAGATTCTCTATCTGGCCAGAAGACGCCCCGGCGAGACAGGATCCGGCATGTGGACCTACCCTGTTTCCTTACCGCGCCCCGCGCGCGGGCCGAACCATCCGCCCCCATTGCCACAGGAGACCCCCATGCAGCCCACCCCACCGCAAGAGACCCCCGGGCAGGCCGTCGCCGTCCACCCTCCGCCCGGAGTCTTGAGTACCCTTCTTGCCGGCGGACTCATGGGCATCGCGAATATCATCCCCGCTGATGGCGCGTCTTGCGATGGTCCTGCCCGGCATCAGCGGCTCGTATCTGCTCCTCCTCTTTGGGCTGTATCACCCCATCACCGAGGCCATCAAGAACTTCATCCCGGCGCTCAAGGACATGGACGTCTCCGCCCTCCTGTCCATTGGCGGCGGCATCCTGCTCCCCGTGGGGTTGGGGGTCATCGCCCTTTCCCGCCTTGGCGATCACAAGACTCAATAGCCCAAGCCAATCAAGATTTCGGCAACCCAAACAACGTCGTCCGGCGCGAGGATTGCATCCCACCTTGATTCAGGACTGATTTAGTCCCATATTGGCCCTCCGAGATCCCCGCCGTGCTTCGACTGACCAAGCAAACCGACTACGCCATCGTCCTCCTCGCCGTCATGGCGTGCGAGCCCGACGGCACGTCGTTCAGCGCCCGGGACCTCTCCGACGCGGCCGCCGTTCCCCTGCCCATGACGAGCAAAATCCTGAAATTGCTGGCCAGGGAGGGCCTTCTGGCCAGCCGCCGCGGCGTCAACGGTGGCTATGCCCTCGCTCGGCCGGCCCACCAAATGTCGCTCGCCGACATCCTCGGCAGCCTCGAAGGCGGCGTCGCCCTCACCCAATGTGCCGAACACCCGTCCGCGGGCAACGGCACCTGCGCGATTGAGTCACTGTGCCCCATCAGCGGCATCTGGCGCACCATCAACGGTGCCCTGGTCCAGACCCTTGAGGGGATTACCTTGGCCCAACTGGCCGACAGTCTTCCCCGCCGCCGAAACACCCGGCGAGAAGACCCAGCATCCCTCCCCGCCGCCCGGACTCGATCCTCCCAATTGCCTCTCCCAAGGAAGACCCCATGACCACCTCCACCGAACACCTCGAAGAACTCGCCCGCCGGGAATACAAGTACGGCTGGGAGACCGACATCGAGAGCGATTCCGCGCCCCCGGGGCTCAACGAGGACACGGTCCGCTTCATTTCGGCCAAGAAAAACGAGCCCGCCTGGTTGCTCGAGTGGCGCCTCAAGGCGTTCGCCGCGTGGAAGACCATGAAGGAACCCAGGTGGCCCAAGGTCTCCTATCCCCCCATCGATTACCAGGCGATCAGCTACTACAGCGCTCCCCGCCGCCCCGAGGACATGCCCCAGAGCCTTGATGACGTCGACCCCAAGCTCCTCGAAACCTACGCCAAGCTCGGCATCCCCCTCGAAGAGCGGAAGATCCTCGCCGGCGTCGCCGTCGATGCGGTCTTCGACAGCGTCTCGGTCAAGACGACCTTCAGCGAGGAACTCGAAAAGAAGGGCATCATCTTCTGCTCCATCAGCGAGGCGGTGCAGAAACACCCCGACCTCGTGCGCCAGTACCTCGGCAGCGTGATTCCCATGCGCGACAACTTCTTCGCCACCCTCAACGGCGCCGTCTTCAGCGACGGCTCCTTCGTCTACGTCCCACCCGGCGTCCGCTGCCCCATGGAACTCTCCACCTACTTCCGCATCAACGCGCGCGGCACCGGGCAGTTCGAGCGCACGCTCATCATCGCCGACGAAGGCGCCTACGTCAGCTACCTCGAAGGCTGCACCGCCCCGCAGCGCGACGAGAACCAGCTCCACGCGGCCAACGTCGAACTCATCGCCCTCAAGGGCGCCACCATCAAGTACAGCACCGTGCAAAACTGGTACCCGGGCGACGAGGACGGCAAGGGCGGCATCTACAACTTCGTCACCAAGCGCGGCATCTGTCGCGGCGACAACTCCAAGATCAGTTGGACGCAGGTGGAGACCGGCTCCTCCATCACGTGGAAGTACCCCAGCGTGATCCTCAAGGGGGACAACTCCGTCGGCGAGTTCTACAGCGTCGCCCTCACCACGAACAGGCAGCAGGCCGACACGGGCACGAAGATGGTCCACATCGGCAGGAACACCAGGTCCAACATCGTCTCGAAGGGCATCAGCGCCGGGCGTGGCAGCAACACCTACCGCGGCCTCGTGCAGATCCAGAAGGGCGCTGGGAACGCGCGCAACTACACCCAGTGCGACTCGATGCTGATGGGCAACAAGTGCGGCGCGCACACGTTCCCCTACATCGACGTGCGCAACCCCACGGCGATGGTCGAGCACGAGGCCACCACCACCCGCATCGGCGAGGACCAGATCTTCTACCTCAACCAGCGCGGCATCGGCGAGGAGGACGCGGTCTCCATGATCGTGAATGGTTTCTGCAAGGAGGTCCTCGCGGAACTCCCCATGGAATTCGCCGTCGAGGCGCAAAAGCTCCTCGGCATCAGCCTGGAAGGAAGCGTGGGGTAAGACCGTTCCGCGTTCTTCGTTCTACGTTCTTCGTTGAGACAATCCATATCGCTGATTCCTGATTCCCGACTCCTGATTCCCACGCCCCCAAATCCCAAATCCCAGATCCCAAATCCCCTTTCGGAGAAACACATGCTCGAAATCAAGAACCTCCACGCCTCGGTCGAAGGAAACGAGATCCTTCATGGCCTCAACCTGACCGTGAAGGCGGGCGAGGTGCACGCCATCATGGGCCCCAACGGCAGCGGAAAGAGCACGCTCGCGCGCATCGTCGCCGGCTCCGAGGACTATGAAGTGACCGGGGGCGAGATCCTCTACGACGGCGAGAACATCCTTGAAATGGCACCGGACGAGCGGGCCCAGAAGGGCATCTTCATGGCCTTCCAGTACCCCGTCGAGATTCCCGGCGTCAGCAATGTGTACTTCCTCCGCACCGCGCTGAACTCGATCCGCAAGGCCAACGGCCAGCCGGAGATCGACGGCAAGGACTTCCTCGCCCTCGTGCGCGAGAAGGCGAAGCTGGTGGAACTGGACGAGGACCTCCTCAAGCGTTCCGTCAACGTCGGCTTCTCCGGCGGCGAGAAAAAGCGCAACGAGATCTTCCAGATGGCCGTGCTCGATCCCAGGCTCGCGCTGCTCGACGAGACGGACTCGGGCCTCGACATCGACGCGCTGCGCATCGTCGCCGCCGGCGTGAACAAGCTGCGCGGTCCTTGTCGCGCAGCTTGTTC